>NZ_JAUBSD010000015.1:0-88628 GCF_036704575.1 Microcoleus sp. K5-D4 | reverse complement strand
AATACTTGGGCTGATGTGATCAACCGCGCTAACTTGGGTATGGAAGTAATGCACGAGCGCAATGCTCACAACTTCCCGCTTGACTTGGCTGCAAGTGAAGTCACCCCAGTAGCTTTGGTTGCTCCTTCTATCAATGGCTAAGTTTTAGCAATTGATTGACAAAAAGCGCTCCTAGAAATAGGGGCGCTTTTTGTTTTGGGAAAATATTTTTCTAGAACAGTTTCTATCCGTTAAATCCCTTAAATCCGTTACCCCCCTTACCTCCGTTACATCCATCCGTGGCCTTCCTTCTTGCTTTTTACTTATTTTTTCTTCCTTTATTCTTTAATTTTTTATGATTACTATAGAATATAGCCACTAGGTTGATTGAGATACTGTGACATACTCCACGGGCGAAATCTTATATTATGGTCTAGGATTCCAATAGTCAGATTCAGAATATGTTGGGCTTGCTATAAAGTTTTCGCGAGCAGCAATGCAATTGTGTCAATTCCAGAATCTAACCATAGACAAATGTAGCTGATCAGGAGTCGCTCCTCACCGTCCCAAGCGCTCTATCTGTAAGGAGAATTTGTATTATGAAAGATGGACAAGAAGTACGCCGCGTCTCCACAGCCGTCATTGCCGGTGTTTGCGGGTTGGCTTTACTGACGGGAGGGGGCATTGCCTGGTGGACCGCGAACCGTTCGCCAACCCCTGCAGATACGCAGTCTTCTGCTCAAACTACCGCTCCCCCCCTTTCCCCAAGTTCTGTGGAATCTCCTGGTGTAGTTATCCCCGTACCCCCTCCAAATCCTGTACAAGTGCCACAGGTTCAGACGCCGCAGGTTCAGACGCCGCAGGTGCAGACGCCGCAGGTTCAGACGCCTAACGCTTTGGTGCCAAAGTCGCCGCAGCCGAAGCCTTTGCCGCAGACTGATGTCCAGACAGTGCAAGTCTACTGGGTTAAAGATGCGAGCGGCAAATTTGAGGGAGTTCCTACGAAAGTAGCTGTCAAACAAGCTGACAAGCCTGATGCAGCTTTACAAGCTGCTTTTAACAGTTTGTTGGCGGGGCCCAAGGATGGAACTGTTTCGAGCGAAATTCCTAATGGGACAAAACTCAGGGGTTTGAGTGTTAAGAATGACGGAGTTTATGTCGATTTGTCGGCAGAATTTACTTCGGGGGGAGGGAGCAATTCGATGACTGGCCGGTTAGGGCAAGTTATCTATACGGCTACGAGTTTACAACCGAATACCAAGGTTTGGATTTCGGTGGAAGGGAAGCCTTTAGAACTTTTAGGCGGCGAAGGTTTGGAGGTGGCTCAGCCGAGTACCCGCCAAAGCTTTGACAAAAATTTTCCCCTTTAGTAGTTATGAGTCATTAGTTACAAGTGATTAGTAATCGGTCTGAAGGCCGAGAATAGGAATTGATAACTGATGACTCATGACTGAGGATTGAGGATTGAGGACTGGCAACTAATTTTCAGTGCTTCGTCGTTAGGCTAAATGCTCGAAAGTGTAGGGCTTGCTGTTCGATCCGGCTGGCAAGCCGATCGCACACCATATTACACAGCTCAAAAATTAACTCGTCTTGCACCTTATAATAGGCTGAAGTCCCTTCACTCCGGCGAGTGAGGATACCAGCTTGGAGCATGAGTTTTAAGTGCTTAGAAACATTGGCTTGACTCGTTTGAGTAGCTTCCACCAATTCTTGCACGCATTTTTCGCCGTCGCGAAGCAAGTTCAAAATTCGTAAACGCATGGGTTCGCTCAAAATACTGAAATACTCAGCAACTTGTTGCACGACCTCTTGCGGGACAGGCTGGGATGACTTCATCAAACTCACCGGAGAGAAGTGATCGGGAAATATTAGCATTTATTCTGTCCATAACAATAAAGTAATGCTTCAATCCGGATTAATTCGCATCAACACTTGACCGTATTCGACAGGTTCGCCATTTTGAACTAAAATTTCCATCACTTGACCGGAGACTTCATCAGCATCGATCTCGTTCATCAGCTTCATCGCTTCGATAATACAAACTGTCTGGCTGACCTTGATGCGATCGCCCACGTTGACAAAAGGTGGCTCATCAGGAGCAGCAGCGCGATAAAACGTTCCTACCATCGGCGAGATAATTGGCACCCATTTCGTATCGACAGAAGCAGGTACGGCAGCGGGTACGGCGACAGGGGCGACGGGTACAGGGGCAGCCTGATCCGCTGCTAAATTTTGGTCAACAGCAGGAGGGGACGCTAAGGTGGGGCTAGGAACCGCGCCCAACGCGCTCGGAGCGACAGTCGCCACGGCAGCAGGGAGCGCAGCAGAGGTGCCTGGTGAACTTGCCAGAATGCCTTTGCGTACTGTCAGTTCAATATCCCCACTTTTTAAGGTCAGTTCCGAAATGCCAGTTTTGTCTAATACAGTTAGCAGGTCACAAAGCTGGTTTAAGTCTAGTTGCACAGCAGATTCAAGGGTAATTGAGAATTGAAAATTGAAAATTGAAAATTGAAAATTAAGAACCAGGCGAAGCTAAGAGCATCAACGACTTTGGAGGCAAAAGGGATAGTTTTTAAGCTGTGAGCGATGAGTATTGAATTGGGACTTCTTTAACTCATAACTCATAACTCAGAACTAAAAACTAAAAACTCCCTTTCCCTCCCTCGTTTCTACTCTCGACCGAGGTACTTGTCTTCACGAGTATCAATCCGAATCCGTTCTCCAATGGAAATAAATAGAGGCACCATAATCTGAGCTCCGGTGGAGAGGACGGCGGGTTTACTGCCACCGGTGGCAGTATCTCCTTTGACTCCGGGATCGGTTTGTATCACTTCCAAGACGACAGAGTTGGGCAGTTCCACTTCCATGATTTGGTCGTTCCAGCGCAGGATGCTGACTTCCATCCCTTCATTGAGGTACTTGACACGATCGCCTATTTGCTTAGCATTGAGGCGACTTTCCTCGTAAGTTTCCATATCCATAAAGACGAAATCGTCGCCCTCTTTATAGGTATGCTGCATCACACTCTTTTCCAGGTTGGCTTGAGGCATAGTCTCGCCCGCCCGGAAGGTTTGTTCTACTACGTTTCCGGTTTGGACGTTTTTTAATTTTGTCCGCACGAAAGCCGAGCCTTTTCCTGGCTTGACGTGGAGGAATTCGATAACCCGCCACACGCCGTTATTCCATTCAATTGAAACACCTGGTCGAAAGTCGTTACTGGAGATCATATAAATTTTTGTGGGCAATCCCGTCGCCTTTGGGCACGGGGGAACTACAGTCAGTCGATTTTAGATTTTAGATTTTAGATTTTAGATTTACTCCACAGATGAATGGGGGAGATTTAACCTTGGTCTAAAATTTTGATCTCTCCACGACAGGAGTCTGGGGATTGTATCCGTTTTTGAGCGGGTCAGGTTAAAGCCGCAGTCTAGCTGACGGCATCAAAAAGCAATTGGCATTTTATTTTACCGTTCAAAGGGAGCAAGTGCTTTACTGAAATGTTAATGGCAGTGGGCAGTGGGCTGTTGTCAGTTGAGTGTTGAGTATTGACTGTTGTTAGTGGGTAACTCCTCCCGGGCCAAACCAACAGACACTTTAGATGGGTGGCAGCTTAGAGGGCGGGCAGCGCTGTGGGAAGATAAGAGAGGCAATAAAAGTTAAAGTTATGTTGCATTGGCCTAATTTCTCGATCGATACGTGCAAGCGCTGGGTCAAAACCGTCGCTTTAGCGCTCTTGCTGTTCACTCTCTCCCTGAGTTTCAGTGCAGTCTCCCATGCCAAACGCCCCAGCAGCAGTATGCCTGCTGGGAATGCGATTACGGACGGGCGGGCGCTGCTGCGCTTCGCTTTACCTATTGACAATCAGACCGTACGAGAGTTGCAAATTAGTCTCGAAGACATTGGCAACCACATACGATCTAAACGTTGGGGGCCTATTAGCAGCGATGTCAGTAAAGCTTCCAGGATTCTCAACCTTCGGGAATCTGACCTTTTAGAAAGTATTCCCGACGCCAAAAAGCCGGAAGCTGAGGCGCTAGTTGCAGGAGTCAAGGAGAAAGTTGCTCAACTGGAAAAGGCTGTTGAGGCTAAAGACAGGGACAAAGTGATTGACTTGAAAGCCACCATCCTAGGTTCGGTAGGCGAAATCGAAGAGTTGATGGTGACAAAGTTTCCGTTTGAAGTGCCTGCCAAGTATGCTAATCTGCCTCAACTGAAAGGGCGCGCTACAGTGGCTGTACAAACTGAAAAAGGGGAAATTACTGTTGTGGTTGACGGCTACAGCGCCCCGGTTACGGCTGGTAATTTTGTGGATTTAGTGGATCAAGGTTTTTATGACGGTTTGCCGTTTATTCGATCCGAAGAATCCTACGTTTTGCAAACCGGAGACCCCGAAGGCAAGGAAGAGGGTTTTATTGACCCAGCTACTGGCAAATACCGGAATGTTCCGCTGGAAGTGCTCGTCAGGGAGGAAAAAGAACCTATTTACGGGATTACTCTAGAAGATGCGGGGCGTTATCGCGACGAACCTGTTTTGCCTTTTTCTGCTTTCGGTACAGTGGCCATGGCACGTACAGAAACTGACCCTGATAGCGCTTCTTCTCAGTTTTTCTTTTTCTTGTTTGAACCTGAACTCACGCCCGCTGGCCTGAATCTGTTGGACGGCCGCTATGCTGTTTTTGGTTACATGATTGAAGGAAAAGAAGTTTTGGAGCAACTGAAGCAGGGAGACAAGATTGTATCTGCTAAGGTAGTGAAAGGAATCGAAAATTTGGTGCGACCTCAAGTTTAATTAATGACGGCGATTGAAATCGCTTTTACACCAAAGTGACGGCGATTGAAATCGCTTTTACACAAACAAAGCCCGCCTGCGCGGGCTCAAAAAATCAATAGTGACAGGCATTGAAATCTTTTCTAAATAAAGGTAACGGCGATTGAAATCACTTTTACACAGACAAAGCCCGCCGAAATCATGCTGGAAGAAGAGATAATTTTTATAGTTTCGTTATTGAAAGTAGGAATTCAATCGAGAATATGGCTATTTTACAATTTTTATTGGTAATGGGTTTGGGCGGATTCGCAGGCTTGTTGATTGTAAAAAATGTGAATGAAAACAATCAAAAGCAGCGGTTGGATGAGGCTTTTTATCAGTTGTTGGAAACTCAAAACAGTCAAATTTCGCTGATTCAACTGGCGGCTAATGCTAGGGTTGAGGCTGAAGTTGCTCAGCAGTATTTAACTCGGCAAGTTAAGATTTTTTCGGCGGTTTTAGAGGTAGATGATGAAGGGGATACTTTTTATAGGTTTCCTAGGTTGCGCTTGCCACCGAGTTCGGGTAAGGAATGGTGAATTGAGAAAGTGCGATCGACTAATTCAAATTTATGCAAGTTAAAGATATCGGTGAACAAGGCCTTTTAAGAATATTGCAAAAATTCTGCCCCGCAGAGATAGTTGGTGATGATTGCGCTGTCATGCCTACAACTCCCAACAAATCTCTCGCTATCACTACAGATATGTTGGTGGATGGAGTGCATTTCAGCGATCGCACTACGGGGCCTTATTACGCAGGATGGCGCGCCGCAGCAGCGAATTTGTCGGATCTGGCTGCGATGGGAGCAAAGCCTCTGGCGGTGACTGTAGCCCTCGCTGTGGCGGCGGATACGGCTGTGGAGTGGGTTGAAGAGTTTTATCGGGGGATGACGGCTTGCTTGCAAGAATATGATACGCCGATCGTCGGTGGCGATGTTGTGCGATCGCCCGTGGTGACGGTGGCGATTACTGCTTTCGGACAAGTTGAGTGCGATCGTACCATTAGTCGGTCAAATGCGCGATCGGGCTGGGCGATTGTCGCTACTGGGATTCACGGAGCCTCCCGCGCGGGATTAGAATTGCTGTTAAATCCAGAATTCGGGCAAAATCTTACAGAAGTCGATCGGGCTTCTTTAATTCTCGCTCACCAGTGCCCTAAACCGCGGCTGGATGTTTTGCCGGTTGTTTGGGAGATTTTAGATTCTGCGGGTGAGTTTTCCATCGCCGGAATGGACAGCAGCGACGGTTTAGCAGATGCGATTATTCAAATTTGTCGGGCTAGCAGTGTTGGCGCAAAAGTCGATCGCACAAAAATACCAATTCCCAATATTTTCAGCGAAATCGTATCAACCGAAAAAGGTTTAGATTGGGCATTATACGGCGGAGAAGATTTCGAGTTAGTGCTGTTTTTGCCGATCGCGAATGCTGAGTTATTGCTGGAAAAAATAGGAAATGGTGCTGCAATTGTGGGAATCGCTACGGGTAGCAGCGATATCTGGTTGACTGATAGCAGCGGTATTTATCCTGATGCTATATTAAAGCTCGATCAAGGATTTCAACACTTCTGAATTATCTCGTTTGTCCGCATAGGCGGACTTGGTTTGTATAGACGCGATTTTAAGCGCCTGGTTTTTGCCCGTTACAGATTTTCCGCCAGCGAACCGTTGATTCTGTTATTGTAGGCAGTAGCTAGATTATTTTGGGTTTGCGTCCATTTTTCACTACCGGGTTCGCGATTATTTAAAACTATTTGATAACCAGTAATGGCAATTTCAATATTATTCGCTCTATTCCCACTTGGAAAGTCACTAATATGAATACTCAAATTTTCAATAAGACCGATAATTGAGCTAATTGTTTCTGAGTTTTCGCCAGCAATTAACTTCTGCGCCACTTGCTGTAAAGTCTCGGCAAAACTGGCATTAAGGAGATGTTGTCGCCCTTCCAGCATGGGGTAAATTACTGCTATATTTCCCTTGCTATCTTGTTCGGCTTGCAATAATTCTAGGAAAAAGTTTGCATACTCTTGGAAATTTTCACTGACCGAGTTATTGCTATCTCCGTCATCGTTGATATCGAGGATTTGCGCTAGGTAACTAGCTAGATGTCGAAGGAATTTAGCGCCATTTTCCCCTCCTTGTTCTGCCAAGGTTGAGGCTACTAACTCGCAAGTTTCCAGAAATCCGCGATCGAGTAATTCTGAGTTATCCTGTAATATCTGCGATTCGTCTCCATTGGGGGCATTCAGCAGGGTGTGAATTAATTGCAGATAGGCTTGGGCGCGGTTTTCTTCCATTATGGGGAGTTGTGAATAACACCGGAATAGATTTTATCATGATTGGGGGTGGGTTTTTGGGGTTGTTTCTGATTTTTGATGATTTTGACCGCAGATGTTGGCGGATGTACGCGGATGGACGCTGATAGATACGGCTATCTAGGTTTGCAGTTAATCTTAACGTCTAGATAATGCTACCTTTGGCATTAATCTATCTAAGATTTGCTCGATCGCAATTACTGTCCAATCAATATCAGCTTCTGTGGTTTCTCGTCCTAGAGTTAATCTAATTCCACCAACTGCGCCGATTTCGTCATATCCCATTGCTAATAATATCGGACTGGGAGTTAGTTTGCCGCTGCTACAAGCGGCACCGGAACTAATGCCAATTCCGGCTAAATTTAACTGTCTCACCATAGTTTTGCCTGTGATTTGCTCTGTGTCTCTCTTTTGGTAAGGGCGACAGGATGGGGAGACGATGCAAAAACTGACGTGGTGGGGCAGTCGGTAATATCGATCGCCCGTTGGTACTAAACTGGGTACGTGGGATAATCGGTCAAAAAGTCGATCGCGCAATGCAATTAACCTCGGCGTTTCCACATCTATTTCCTGCAATGCTAACTCCGCCGCCACGCCAAAACCGACTATTGCCGGCAGCGCTTGCGTCCCGGAACGCAGTTTCAATTCTTGACCACCACCGCCTAACATTGGCATTAATTCTACTCCCGGACGCACGTAAAGCGCGCCTGCACCTTGTGGCCCGTAAAGTTTGTGACTGGAAACCGAAAGCAAGTCTACCGGCAGTTTCTGCACGTCAACTTGCAGCTTGCCGGCAACTTGAACTGCATCGGTATGAAACATGATATTGCGATCGCGCGCAATTTGTCCTAATGCCTCGATTGGTTGCAGCGTGCCAACTTCGCTTTGTCCGTAAATGATTGAAATTAACACTGTATTCGATCGCAGCGACTCTTGCAAATCCAAAGGGTGAATTCGCCCAAATTTATCCACCGGTAGGCGCGTCACTTCCCATCCCAACTGTTCGAGTTGTCGCGCCGGTTCTGCTACTGCGGAGTGCTCTACGCTGGAGATAATAATATGCTGTGGCTTTGTATAAAGACGGGCAATTCCCATAATTGCCAAATTGTCCGCTTCAGTGCCGCCACTGGTAAAAATTATCGATTCCGGTAGCGCGTTAATCAAGCTAGCAACCTGCATTCTTGCTAATTCTAAAGCTGTCGCCGCCCTTTGTCCCCACTCGTGCAAGCTGGAAGGATTTCCCCACTGCTGAGTGAGAGCTTTTTGCATGGCTTGAATCGCTTCTGGGCGTGTCGGCGTTGTAGCACTATAGTCGAGATAAATTTGCATGGCTTTAATTAAATGACGAACTAATAATGAATGATTGACTACCTAATGAATAAGGCACTTATCCTAAAGGCATAAATGATTATTGACTCATGACTCATGATTGTTAAATTATGACTGATCGCAACCGCCAATTGCCAACTAATAACGGCAAGCCAACTCACAACTGTCAAATCCCAACTCCCAACAGTCAACTGTCAACTCCCAACCCTCCTCTCTTGCAAGCTGTCAACTGTCAACTGCCAACTGTCAACTGACTAATGACTTCCTGGTTTGCAGACGTTGTAGTCTTCGTGCGACAAAACTTTTTGGGGAATTAAGAAAGTGCCGCAATCTTCACAAAGCATTCTGTAGTTGCGAGTTACAGGAATACTGATTATCAAACGGTTGTGACGCAGGCGTTTGCCGCCGAAATCTCTGTAATTCTTATTTTCGCCCAAAGCTGCTATAATTGCCCGGGCTTTGGTAACTACGTGGTCGGGCAGACCTCTGAGATCGATGATATCTCTAGCAAATGATGCTTCCCTCTCTTGTTTTTTGGTTTGTTTTTGTGTCAGCACTTCAACGTAATGCTGCTGCGCCACCAACTCTTGCGTGCAGCGATGGCACGCTTTACCATATCCTTTGTGACCGCACGGAAAAATTGTTTTTCTTTTAGCCATAAAGCAGCGGTATAGGGTTTGACCCACGCCCCTGAATGCTGCTACCCTACCAGTGATGCTTCCGGCATCGAGGCAGTTCTACAAGACGCAAAATCTATTCCCTTGCATAAATTTAATAGGTTGTAACTTTACTTTATCCAATAGCTTTGAACTGTGGTTCGGCTAATAACCTCTATATTTTTTAAAATTTTGTGGCTGTATTGTATTATCATTTACTCGGTTTCTGTTGTGCTGGGCTGGTGGCGCTCAATCTGGCGGGCTGCGGACAAACAAAGCAAGACGTGCAGAATTTACCTCTCAGTCTGGCTCCATTGCCTCAAGACCCCTTGTTGCAAGTATACTTCAATCAGTCGATCGCTTCGAGTTATACAGAGCCTTACCGCCAGCAAACTAGACCTGGGGATGATTTAGAAAACTTAATCGCTGTTGCGATCGCTAATGCTGGATCGACGATAGATGTAGCGGTTCAGGAGTTTCGCTTGCCCAGTATTGCGAGGGTTTTGGCCGATCGACAGCGATCGGGAATTAAAGTGAGATTAATTGTCGAACATATCTATAGTCGCCCTTGGAGCGATTTTACAGCTCAGGAGTTAGCGAAATTACCGGAAAGAGAGCGCGATCGTTATACCGAATTTGTGCAACTTGCCGATGGCAATAAAGATGGTAAATTGAGTGCCGATGAAATCAAGCAAAATGATGCTTTGGTAATTGTCAAGGATGCGGGTATTCCTGTAATTGACGATACTGCTGACGGCAGTAAAGGCAGCGGTTTGATGCACCATAAATTTGTGGTAATTGATGGCAAAACCGTAATCGTCACTTCTGCTAATTTTACCACAAGCGATATACATGGCGATTTCAAGACACCAGCAAGTCGCGGCAATGCGAACAATTTGCTGAAAATTGAAAATGCTCAAGTAGCGCAACTATTTACTCAAGAATTTAACATCATGTGGGGCGACGGGCCCAAAGGCAAACCGGACAGCAAGTTTGGCATCAAAAAGCCGTTTCGTCAAGTGCAAAAAGTAAGAGTAGGGAATTCGATAGTTGGGGTGCAATTTTCGCCGACGGCTGCGACTTTGCCTTGGGAAAAAAGCGCCAACGGTTTGATAAATCGAACTTTGGGTAGTGCTAAAAAGTCGGTTGATTTGGCCCTGTTTGTATTTTCGGCTCAGCGGTTGTCAAATACTTTGGAAATTGAAGCTGGGCGAGGAGTGGCGGTGCGAGCTTTAATTGACTCTAACTTTATTTATCGCTCTTACAGTGAAGGTTTGGATATGATGGGGGCGACTTTGATGCAAGATTGCGGGTTAGAAACTGACAATCGCCCTTGGAGAAAGCCGCTGACCGCAGTGGGAGTGCCGCTGTTACCAATGGGCGATCGCCTGCACCACAAATTCGGCGTTGTGGACGGCAAAACGGTACTTACAGGTTCTCACAACTGGAGTGAGGCGGCAAATCACGGGAATGACGAGACGCTGCTGGCGATCGAGAGTCCCACAGTTGCGGCCCATTTTGAGCGGGAGTTCGATCGGCTTTACAAAGGCGCCATATTGGGAATTCCCGCCCGAATCAAACAGAGAATTGATGCTAAGAAAAAAGAGTGCGATTCACTACAAGCAGCATCAAAATCTGCGGGTGCCAAACCTCAAATTGCTGCTAAAAAATTAGTTAATTTAAATACAGCCAGTCAGGAAGAATTAGAAACCTTGCCCGGGGTTGGCCCGAAGTTAGCCGAGAGAATTATTGCAGCGCGACAGCAGCAACCTTTCACTTCTTTAGAGGATGTGGCACGGGTACAGGGAGTTGGGGACAAGATTTTAGAGAGATGGCGCGATCGAGTAACTTGGTAGTTAAGTTCATACTCAGGACTTCATTCCTGGCTCTACAAAGTTCGCAGTCAGGACTTCTGTTTTTCCTTTCGCAACTAAGCATCAAGGACTCAAATCTTCACTAAAAAACTATCCGAGCGACTTTGACAACATATCTGCTGTCAAGTTAAAATAATAAGTTGTTAACAAAAGGCTATCTATTTACATTAGAGGTAGAGAGATGAAACACGCCATATTTGTTACGGGTAGACCAAAAATCCAATTTCTAGCTATTTTCCTGGGGGCAATTTTTTTGACGCTAGCAGCTTTCACAGTCAGCGCTCAGCAGACTAACGAAGCACAATTTAGGGTCAAAAACGAAAACACTTTTAATATTAATTTGATTCAATTTAAGCGCATTGAATATGTAGGTTCATGTGCAGGTACTGTCTTCTCTCCTGATTCGCAAAGCGCTCGATTTGTCTCCAGCAAGACTCCCCCCGGCCCTAACAGGAGGGTGATGATTAAAAATGTGACTGATGGCATGGAAACTAACCCCTATCCCTACACAGACAGAGGTTACGACAAAGGAGAATTTTCCGAGGATTTTGGATTTAAGTTAGGTAACAGTCACAAAACAAGAACTTTTTCGGTTTTAGAGGGAGAAAATAAGTTTCTCTATGAAATTAAAGAAAATGACCAAGTTATAGAACAGGGTGCCCTTACGGCTGAAGTTTCTATACAAAGCTTAGGTACTTTTCCCCGTCAGCAAATTTGTGAAGATAAGGTGGAATGTCGGGATACTTCTGATTGTCGCGACCGTAAAGGCAGAAAAAGAAGTTGCAGACGAGAGTGTTTTCCTGTTCAACAGTGTCGCTGTCCGTAATTACTTTCTGTCCTAAAATTATTTTTTTAATTAAGGGCCGAAGACAAAGAGGAATAACAAACCAGAAATAAGATAAGTTATTTTCCAGGGAAGAGGGGCAACCCCGGAGGGTTGCCCCTCCCAGAAAATTATTGGTTTAAGTAATGGGGTGAAAGTAAAATGCTGCTCCTAAGACGATATATGTTGCTAAAAGCAGCACTCCTTCGAGCCAATTAGAACGCCCGTCGAGACTAATTAGATTAGCAATTGTCACCGCAATGGCAACTGCAACTACTTCAAAGGGATTGAAGTTTAAATCCATCGGCTGATGAATCACTAATCCGATAATCACCAACACCGGCGCTACCAGCAAAGCAACTAGCAAACTCGATCCCATCGCCACAGAAACCGACAAATCCATATTGTTTTTCATCGCCACTCCCACAGCCGTTACATATTCGGCAGCGCCGCCAACAATCGGCAACAGAATTACCCCTGTAAATAGCGGCGTCAATCCCAATCCTTTGGTAGTTTCTTCGACAACGCCAACGAAAATTTCTGATTCAAAAGCAACGGCAACAGTTGAGGCAACTAGCACCCCTATCCACAGCCACAAATTCGGTTTGTGCGTAGTAGATTCCTCTTTGGTATTTTGCGGATTTTCTGACTCTAGTTCTAGTAACCCAACATCGTAAAGATAGCTGTGAGTTTTTAATGAAAATAGGAGAGTTAGAGCGTAAACTGCAATTAGGACGATCGCAGTTATTAAGGAAAGATTCTGAATGGCTGCGGGTTCGACTCCATTGGAGGTGTAAATTACCATTGTCGGCAGCAGGATTGCAATCACTGCTAGAGTCATTGTGGAACCGTTTACCCGCGCGATAATGGGTTTAAATTCCTGTTCTTTGTAGCGGATTCCTCCTAACAGCATGGAAAATCCCATGACTAAGAGCAAGTTGCTGATAATTGTACCTGTTATGCTGGCTTTCACAATGTCAATTAATCCAGCTTTCAGGGCAACTATGGCAATAATTAATTCCGTAGCATTGCCGAAGACTGCATTTAATAAGCCGCCTATGGAGGGGCCTGTGACGATCGCCACTTCTTCTGTTGCTGTACTCAACCAAATCGCCAGAGGTATAATGCCTAAAGCGGATGTGATGAAAACTGCCAGGGAACCCCAGTGCAAATACTCAGCGGCGATGGAAATGGGGATGAAAATTAACAGCGCTATAGAAAGAATCTTTTTGATTGACATAGGAACTCGGATGGTGTATTGAAGAGTGAGGTTTAGCTAGCGGAGCGATCGTCAAGTTGATTTTACATGATTCAACTATCCTCTGACTCACCCAAATACGGATACAAGCCCCGGACTTAAGTTGTGGAGAGCAATCATGGTTTAGACAAAAGTTATACCCCCAGTGAACGGCTGTGGAGTGAATCTAAAATCTAAAATTTGAACTAGACTGACTGTTGTCTATCTGAGAAAAAGTGCGCCGTCATTCCGAATCCTTAAAGATGTTTTATCCAAACCTAAATCATTTGTCTCGTCTAATCTTACCTCTACTGTTCCTTCGCCACCAGGTTTCAAACTGGGTTTCAATAATGCGCCATCTAGTCGCCTAAATACAATTGAGGTCGGTAGTGTCAATGCTGGCAGCGCGACTGTTGAATTTTCCGCTAAACTCTGGCGGTTAGTCTGTCCAACCACCTGAAAAAATAGTCGATCGTTGGTTTTATTCGTTAATCTAACATTGACTTTGCCATTAACGGGAACTATTTTGCCGTCAGGAGCTTTTTCGGGTTCGTTAGTTTGGGATATTTCGCCAGCAAAACTCGCAGATTCGGTGAAAGGCAAAACGCTGTTGGCTACTACGGCTAAGCTGACAGCCAGTAGACTTGGCAGCCAGGTTTTATCGATCGGTAATTTGCACATTTATTTTGTTGACTTTGGATCTAAAAATTCTAATAAGGGATTTTACCTTATCCTGCTATTTTCTGACAAGTCGCCTAGGAAGTAAATCCGAGCTTTTCATAGCTGACACATTAGCGGTAAAGATGAAATTTTAATATAATATGAAGTTATAAAAATATGGAAGATATAGATATTAGTATGTAGTGCCCAGTTATCGAATAAAAGCACGTTGATAAGTCGCCCCAATTAACTTTTGAATAGTACCGATTCTCTCAAAATGATGAATAAGGAAGAAGGAAGTTAGGCAACAAAGCCGTGTAGGGGATTTAACGGGTCGAAGTTGAGGGAAGAAAGAAGATTGTGTCAATTTTCCCCCTCTTCCACTCTTCCCCTCCCCCAGCAACTATTCAACCCAACGTACCCGCACAAAATGAGCTTCGCGTCCCCAGAAGTCGTGACTTACGGTAATATCAACAACACTCAAATTAAACGGAATAGCAGTTGTAACGTAACGCTGAGCCAGAGATCCCACATCAGGAGCTAACTGAGCCGCAGCAGCCGCCGCTGCACCCAAACCTAACAGTTGCAGAATGGGCCCCCGAGGCAGGGCTAAATTGATGCCTACAGCAAGTCCTGCCGTCAGCAGCATTGCCACCGACAAATTCGTGCCACAGCGGGGATGTACAGCTAAATCCCACTCTCCGCTGCCAATCCGCTGCAAAGCCTCGCGCACAGCCTGACGCAACTGTGCAATGTTAACGTGGCCATAAAGATAAAACCCTTGATCTGTGGACATCCCGCCCAATAACTCATTATCGGTTCTTGCTGTGGTCGCACCAAACGATTGACTTAGTACCCAAACCGTAGCGTGTTCCAAAGCATGAACTTGGCGCAAAGTCAAGACTTCCTTCAAACCGGGCACAAAATTGAGTTGTCGCAACAAATCAGCATCTTGAGTCCGCTGCGGGGCAAAGTCGAAGGGAAACTGGCCGGTGCGGCCGGAAGCAGAAGCAGTAGTTGTCATATCAAAACGCCTCCATTAACTCCATTAAGTGGATATTTAACATTAGCAATTCGGTTGAGAAAAAGCCGATGATAAATTATCAATAGTTTTGACTTTAAAACCTAGCAATGGCAGGTTTTGTGCAAAAAATATTAGCCCTCCACCTGCCCTTACTAATAGATTAGATCGCACTTATTCCCAGTTTATTGCTCTTGCCGCTGGCCGTCGCGGAATACTCCCGGAATTCGCCGGCCTCTGGTATCGATAATTGTGCCTTTGCCGTGAGGCAATCCCTTGCGTAACTCTCCCTGATAGCGGATACCGTTGGAGAACGAACAGTTACCCCTGCCATCAAGTTCTTGAGTATAGAACTGTCCCGAACACCGACTGCCGTCAGCCCGGGTGAACGCTCCCGTACCTAAAGGCTTGCCCCCTAAAAATTGACCCACAAAGCGATCGCCATTAGCAAAAATGAATTGCCCTTGTCCCGTGGGCACGCCTACTTTTTGATCGAGAGAAAACGACCCTATATAGCGATCGCCATTAGTAAAAATAGCAGTCCCGGAACTAACTTTGCCATCTCGGAATATGCCCTCCACGCGGGCGTCGTCCTTAAATATAAATTGTCCTCGACCATTTGGTTTACCCAGACGGAACTGCCCCTCATAGCGATCGCCATTGGAATATATGTATACCCCAGCGCCACTGGGCAAACCGTTAACGAACTGTCCGATGTAGCTATCACCGTTGTTATAATCGCACCTAACTCTACCTGTAGCGATAGTTGGTACGCAGCGGCCTGTTCTAGCTTCTGTTCCTTGCGCCATTGAGGGCAAGGGATAAGTCGCGTAACTACCAATTAACACTGATGCAACTAATAGAGGGATTCCACTGGTTTTTAAACGGGAAATCATTAACTAAGTCTCTCCTATGCGCTTCTGGATATTATTTTCCTTCGTCATTTGTCTTTTGTCCGATTTCTGGTCAAAAGTTGCCTGAAAACCTCAATTTATCCTTTACGAAACTCCGGGTTTGCCGTTGCGAAATACCCCCGGAAAGCGCCTACCGCTAGCATCGATCATCGTCCCGACACCGTGAGGCACTCCCTTTCGCAATTCTCCTTCATAGCGCGTCCCGTTGGGGAAAGTGCAGGTGACACTAGCATCAAGTTCTTGATTAAAAAACCTGCCAGAACAGCGAGTGCCGTCTTTGCGTACTAATACCCCAGGGCCAAAGGGCGAGCCTGCAAAGAATTGTCCTTCATAGCGATCGCCATTGGTATAAAAAAATTGACCTCGCCCTGATGGTTGACTGCTAATGGCATCAGTCTGAACGTTCCTGACGACTGCGAAGTTTCCGACATAGCGCTCGCCGTTGGCGAAAACGACCGTCCCAGATCTCATTGTGCCGTCTTGGAACACGCCTGTGTAGCGGGCATCATCTTTAAAAATGAATGTCCCTCTACCATTTGGCACTCCATTCCGAAAATTTCCTTCGTAGCGATCGCCATTAGCGTACACGTAGACTCCACTGCCGTCGGGCAGGCCGTTGACGAAGTTTCCCTCGTAGTTATCGCCTCCCTCGTAATTGCATTTTACTCTCCCCGTCGGAGGGTTTCCTTGGCAGAATGGAGAGCGTTTTCCTTCTTCTGGTTTTGGATCAGGTGTTGCTTGAGCCATTGATGGCTGGGGATTCAAGAGATTAGTGGCGCTGCCGATAGAAGAAGCAACTAATATCACCATCCCTAGTTTTTGAATTGAACCGAGCATGATCAATCTCCTTTAACTTCAATTACTAATAGGGATTTTCTAGAAGGGAATACTGACTGAAAATTCCTCTATTTTTTAATCCCTGTACTAATTTTACCTTCAGGTTCGAGATCTGCTCTAAATGCAAAAAGGCAAAAACTCTAAGTTTTGCCTTTAGCATTTTTCCTGCTTTACTGTCAATTTTCAGCGTCGCGCTGAGCTATTCGGATTTGGGAGACGGCTAATAACTGCATTGGCTGGTTGTGTTTGGCGACTGGCGGGTTTTTCGCCCACACCTTTGGCTACCTCAACGCCGTTTTCCTCCAGAATCACGATCGGATCGGCTCCTTGCTTGAGATCGACCCGCTTCACCAACACTTGCCCGTTAGACAGCCGCTGCCCGACTTTGACATATCGGCTGGTTGGTTCATTCGGTACTTTGACAATCACTTGCGTCTCGTTCCCGACTTTTACCACCCCGCTGACTTCAGTGCCTGTAGCAAGGTCAGTAGAAGGCGGTGGCGGAACTACTGGGATCACCGGAGGCGGCGGGGGATTTGGGTCTACCCACTGGGGCGGGCGCTTGTCTACTGGCAGTTCCGGCAGATCCGGCACTCCTATGGGTCTCGCTGCTATTGGTTGGGGGGGGCGCGGGGGTCCTGGACGGCGAGTCTGGGGATTCCGCGCATCTTGGGGTCTACTTGCTATTGGCCCAGTAGTTCCAGGAGGGCGGGTGCCAGTACCTCTTCTGACCCTGGCATTGGGGTCTCTCCATTGGGGGGGGCGCTTGTCTACTGGCAGTTCCGGCAGATCCGGGACTCCTATGGGTCTAGCTGCAATGGGTTCGAGTCCAGGCGGGGATGTACGAGTAGGACCTAACTGAGGAGCATCTAGCCCCGGAACTATGGGCGGCAAGCCAATTTGTCCCCCGGTGCCTCCGGGTAAGGAACCATTTCTGCCACCGCCACCGCCATTTAACCGAGGAGGAGTTCCCCCTGGTGGAACTATGGGACGCGAGTCAATTTGCGCCCCATCACCTCCGGGAAGTAAATTTCCCGATCGACCTCTTAGTTGCTGAGTGCCGGCTCGACCGCCCGTGGGTCCTCTGGGGATAGTAACCGTCTGATTAGGCCTGTTAAGTGGGGGGGGAGCCAATAACTCGGGAAGTTCGGGTAGCACGGCAACTTGTCGCTGTGGCAGTTTGGGGAGTTCTGAGGTAGTCCCGCCCGCTCCGTTGGCTCCTGGAGGGATTTGTAATACGATCGGCGGCAGTGGCCCAAAGGGGTCTAACTGAGAAGGATTGGCTGTCACAGGGCCTTGGGGTACTGGCTGAAGCGGAAGCGTTGGATTCCTGTCCTTTTTGTTGCCGATGCCTGTTTGAGCCTGTCTTGCTCGTTCGTCTGGGTTGGTTGATCGAATTAACCCTGGAGGCTGGGCGGCTACTATTGGAGACTGGAAAGTCTGAGTTCCTGGGGTGGGGCTGGCAGAGGCGGCCGGAGACGGAGAGGCTGCACTGGGACTAGGGCTGGGGCTGGCTGTGTTGCTGCCCTCGCCACCACAGCCTGCGATCGAGAAAGCTAGTAGTCCTATAGTCGCAAAATATAAAAGTTTGTACATTGCCGATCGCCCCTAACTGCTTAATTTCAAGATATCCAACAAGGCTCTGCAATTACAGCCTGTTGCCGTTTATCAGTTTATCTGTGTTCGATGTTATGCGATCGCTTGAAAATTGCCAAGTTTTCCTGATGATCTGATCCGGGGATCAAGCGATCGGTTTTTGGGAGCGGGTTAGGATATCAGTGGCGGTTGTTGTTCGACATATTGAATCAATTAAGGTATTTAGATAATGGCAAAAGTGATTCTCAAGCGAATTTGGCGATCGGGCTTTGTTTTTGCGACCGTTTTGGTGGGTGTGGGATCGGCGGGCGGCGAGGTGCATTCTCATTCACATCAGCCAGAAACTCAGGTGATGACATTGGTGCCCGATATGAGTTCCCAGCAGCTCGTGAAGCGGAGCTATCCCGAAGGGAATCGCACTATAACGGGCTCGGAATTCACAACTGGCAAATTGTACTCTCAGTTTTGGAACCCATCCAATCCTGGTGCTAAACCCCCAGCAAATCAACCGGCTAAGCCACCGGGGAATCCACAAGTATTTCAAGCTAAAATCAAGCGTCGCGCAGGCGGGACGCCGGTGATTGATGTGGTATTTAACGGCAACAAGACTTTTGAGATGATTCTCGATACCGGGGCGAGCGGCACTTTGATTTCTCAGCGGATGGCTACTGCACTGGGAGTAAGGCCGGTGCGTACCGTGAGAGCAGGGATCGCTGATGGTAGCGTTGTCGAGTTCCCGATCGGTCGAGTGCGATCAATTCGGGTTGGGGGTGCTGTGATCCAAAATGTCGAAGTGGCGATCGCCAAACAAATGCCAATAGGTCTGCTCGGTCACGATTTCTTTGGCAATTACGATGTCAAAATTAAAAAAGATGTTGTAGAATTTTATGTCCGCTGAAAGTGAGCCGATTCGGAAACGGATTTGGGTTCAACTGGTTTAAAGTTATTCCCAGCCCAGTCAAAGCGGTTTAATCTCTTCCTTTAGGCAGTAGTAAAAGTCAGCCATCTGTGGTACTGTTCTTAGTGTTTCAATAGCAACCTACCGTTGAACAATTCGTGAAAATGCGGCGGCAAAAGCAGGGTCGCTGTTGGTGAGATCGATAACAGCCTCCGACTGTGCATTCACAGTACAGGGCAAGGCAATCAATTAAACAATTCCCAAAGCAGGTCGAGATTAGTTCCCAAAATACTGTGGCTAAGGGAATTGTGGTGGGCTTTGTTCAGCCGGAGCCTAAAAAATATGTAAACTGATTAGCGGCAAATGTTCCGCAAAATCGGAAATCATGACGATCGAGAAATTAATTATTGTAAATAAGGTATTCACATGGCACAAGCGTCTGTATCTCCTGTAGTGCTGATTATTCTAGACGGCTGGGGTTATCGTGAAGAAAAAGACGGAAATGCGATCGCCGCTGCAAAAACACCCGTGATGGACAGTCTCTGGGCCGCTTATCCCAGAACTCTGATTCACACATCGGGCCGGGCGGTAGGGCTGCCAGACGGGCAAATGGGTAACTCAGAGGTTGGTCACTTGAATCTGGGCGCGGGCCGCGTCGTTCCTCAAGAGTTGGTGCGGATCTCGGATGCAGTGGAAGATGGTTCTTTGCTCAACAATAAAGCGCTGGTTGGGCTTTGCGAGAAAGTCAGCGCCACGGGCGGCAAGTTACACCTGACTGGTCTTTGTTCTGAAGGTGGGGTTCATTCCCATCTCAGTCATATTAAGGGTTTGCTGCAATTAGCAAAGGTACAGGGAATTTCTGATGTTTGCATTCACGCGATTACTGACGGTCGTGATACTACTCCGAAAGAGGGTGTCGAAGCTCTAGGGAAGATTGAAAGTTATATCGCAGAGGTAGGGGTCGGTCGGATTGCGACCATCAGCGGCCGCTACTACGCGATGGACAGGGACAAGCGCTGGGATCGGGTGCAGCGGGCTTACGAGGTGATGACGACTGAGGGTGCTCCTGATGGTCGATCGGCTGTGGATGTGTTGCAGGCCTCCTATGCTGAAGGAGTGACCGACGAGTTTGCAGTTCCGACTCGAATTGCGCGCGGAGCTGTGACATCCGGCGATGGGATGATTTTCTTTAATTTTCGCCCAGACAGGGCTAGAGAATTGACTCAGGCTTTTGTATCTCCCGATTTTAAGGGGTTTGAACGGCAGTTAATTGAGCCGCTGGCGTTTGCGACTTTTACTCAGTACGACCCGAAACTATCGGTAATGGTGGCTTTTGAACCGCAGAATTTGAACAATATTCTGGGCGAGGTGATTTCTAAGCACGGTTTGCAGCAGTTGCGGACGGCGGAAACTGAAAAGTACGCTCATGTGACTTATTTTTTTAATGGGGGTCTGGAAGAGCCTTTTTTAGGGGAACACCGGGAGTTGGTGCAGAGCCCGATGGTGGCGACTTACGATGAGGCGCCCCAGATGTCGGCGGACTTGGTGACGGATGGGGTGGTGACGGCTTTGGAAAAAGGCATCTATTCGTTTATGGTGATTAACTACGCTAACCCGGATATGGTTGGTCATACGGGGATGATGGATGCGACGATAATTGCGATCGAAACTGTGGATAAATGTTTGGGGCGGCTGTTGAGCGCCATTAGTAAAGCTGGGGGAACGGCAATTATTATTGCCGATCACGGAAATGCTGAGCAGATGTTTGACGAGGACGGGAATCCCTGGACGGCTCACACTACTAACCCGGTGCCGTTTATTCTGGTAGAAGGCGAAGGTCGGAAGATTCCGGGTCACGGAACGGATGTTCCTCTGAGGGCGGATGGTTGTTTGGCGGATATTGCGCCGACGATTCTGGAGCTGTTGAGGTTGCCTCAGCCCCCGGAGATGACGGGACGCTCTATGATACGATCGGCTGAGTTTGAAGTTCGTGCCAATCGCACTCCGGTGCGAGTCCGATTGTAGAAAGTCTGGGTCAAATCTCGCTACAGGTAGGGACGGCACTGCCCATAGGTGTCAACTTAACGTCAAACGTAATACCGGTCTGCTGTTTGACGATTAGGCCTCGATCCCCCCTAGCCCCCCTTAAGAAGGGGGGGACCGGAAATGGATCAAAGTCCCCCTTGTTAAGGGGGATTTAGGGGGATCTAGACTCAGGTAAAAGCGATATTTATCAAGGGTTTTAGGCTTAAGTTGACACGCCTTGGACTCTTGGAGTGTCTCTGCATAAATTGTGTGCGATCGACCGAATTTGATATGATAATAAATTACCGATTACTAATTACCAATTACTCCAGATTATGAATATTGTTTCTGTGTTACAAGTTATCTGGTCTTTGTCTGCTTTAGGACTTGTGGTTTTTGTGTTGCTGCACAGTCCTAAAGGCGATGGTATTGGAGGGATTGGCGGACAAGCTCAATTGTTTACCAGCGCCAAGAGTGCAGAAACGAGTCTGAACCGGATTACTTGGGGTCTGTCTATTGTTTTTATGGGTTTGACGGTGATTTTGAGTGCCGGTTGGTTGGCGCCTAAGTTATAAGATTTGGATTTTTAACCGCAGATGAACGCAGATAGACGCAGATAATATCAAGTTCATCTGCGTTTATTTTCGTCTATCTGCGGTTGCAACAATGCGGTTGTGGAAAGTTACAGTAAAATCTCGATTGCTGGCTGGTTTGGGATTGGCTGTATGTTGTTTTAGCCTGATAATTTTTACTCAGGTTAATACTCCGGCGGCGACTGTTTCTTCTCTCCCGAATAGTTTTCCGAATCCACAGGTTCATCCTTTGCCGCCAACGCTGGCGAATTGGCAAGATTCCACGGATAGTGGTGATTATTTTGACCAGGTTAAGCCACCGAAATTCGGTTACTTGTTGTGGTCTAAGTTTCCGATTAAGGTTTATGTTGAGCGTCCCGTTGATGCTAATAAGTCTGAAGAATGGGTGGCGGCTGTGTTGGATGTTGTCCGGGAATGGGGGGTTTATTTGCCTTTGGAAGTGGTGGATAGTTCGGAGGTGGCTGATATTAGGATTTTACGTCGGGCTCCGCCTTTGCGTCAAGGGGTTTTACGATCGCGCTCTGGAGAGGCTACCTATGAATTGTACGCCCGTCGGGATGGGTATAAAACTGTGTTATCTCATCGGTTTTCGGTTTATTTGAATCCGAATCAAGTGGGTAAGTATATTCCGGCGACGGCGCGGCACGAGTTGGGTCACGCTTTGGGAATTTGGGGCCACAGTTTGATGGAAACTGATGTGCTTTATTTTTCTCAGGTGAGAAATCCTCCGCCTATTTCAGCGAGGGATGTTAATACTTTGAAGCGGGTTTATGAACAGCAGACTCGCTTGGGGTGGGAATTTCAGATACTCGGCGATTGAAATCGCATCTACACCAATTAAGTGCGCTTACGCGGACTAAAAAAAACATAATAGTTAATAGGAAATATCAGGAAAATGAAAGATGAATGTTTTGGGATTGTGCCGATTTTTGGAAAGGAAGCTGATGCTTTGTTTTTGTTAATTCAACATCAAGCGGGACATTGGGCGTTTCCGAAAGGTCACGCGAACCCCGGGGAATCTCCTGCAGAAACGGCAAGGCGGGAATTTCTGGAGGAAACAGGTATATCGGATTTTGAAATGCTTGATGAGCCGAGTTTTACCGAACACTATTCTTTTGTTAAGGATGGGGAGCCGATTGAAAAGACTGTGACTTATTTTTTAGGTTTTGTCAATTCGATGGAAGTTGTTTTGCAAGAGGAGGAAGTTCAAAATTCTGCTTGGCTTGCTTTTGAGGAAGCGGTTAAACGGATTACTTTTGATGCAAACCGCTTAATGTTTGGGGAAGTTAAGGCATATTTGGATGGCAGGAAGTTAAGAGTCGGCGGTTGAAACCAAGGCTATACAAAGGAAGTCACTCTGTAAGAGACTAAGAAAATTGAGGCAGGATTTGGTATAAGTCAATATGGTTCAGTTAAGCCCGATCCCCTTCTTAAGGGGGGGACAAGAAGTTACTCAAAGTCCCCCTTCTTAAGGGGGATTTAGGGGGATCTCCGGGGAATAAACAGTTTTAACCCAAGCGTATTGGGGTATAAGTTCTGATAGAAAAACCCGGTAACTTTTGCGATACCGGGTTTATTAAGTGTCAGATTTTATGGGCGACTCCTGCCGCCAATCTGAGGTTATTTGTTGATTTTCTGAGCTTCGGCGTGGTGTTGCAAGCGAGAGAAAACGTTGTAGGCGTCGGGGCCGGGAGTATCGTGTTCGGCAGCGCCGTCGATGGGGCCGTCAATGGCTTTCCAAGCAGGAATTCCGCCTTTTAGTTCGGCTACTTTTTGAAAGCCTGCTGCGCGGAGAAGATTGGCAGCTTCGGCGGTTTGTTGGTCGTTTTCGCCGTAGATGTAGATGTCGCGGATGGGTTCTAAACTCGATTGTGCTCTAGCGACTAATTCGTCCATTGGCATCATTACTGCGCCGGTAATGTGGCTTTTGGTGAAGCTTTCAAAATCACGAGCGTCGATGATTGTGAGTCCGGGTTCGCCCCAATCTAAACGGGCTTTGAGGTCGTGGCTAGATGCTTGAGCTTTTAAACCGGGAGGGGTGGGAGTAACGTCGGGAAGTTTTTCTTTGATGTTGGAAATTTGGTCGGGAATAGTTTTCATGGGTAAAATGTTGTTCAATGTTTTGATTGCCATTGCAATGTAACAAGAGGTTTAGGTTGAATTCGTCTTTCTAAAGGCTGAATCTGGCATTGAACTAAAGTCGCAGTTAAGCTGATTTGCTGGTTATTAGCTGCGGTTGGGATCGCTACATTTGTTGAGGTTGCTAGAGTGTAGCGGGCTGTGCTAAAAATTGTTTCGATCGCATTTGGTGCAGAGAATTTGAACTGTGATCGCTCGTTTGATTCGCTATTTTATCAAAAGAACACATTTTAGTCAATTCCAATTATTTTTAAATGAAATTTGCATAAGTTGTGGGTAGCCTCCGGCGGAATTTTTCGGAAAAGTTTAAATGTTTCCCAGCAAGGTTTCTGGTAAGATTTGATAGTAAGAACAAGTATTTAAAGGTATAGATATGTCTGAGAAAGATGAAATTGCGGTGCCTAAATCTTTGACACCTGAAGAGCAAGCGCTTTGGGATGCGAAGGCGAAAGTTCGGGTACTGCTGAATTTGTGGGATTTGAGCGGCGGGAAGATGAAGGTGAAAAAGGGGGAGTTGACTAAGCGGATTGTGCGGACTAATGAGACGAGTCAGAGATATGTGGAAGTGCTCGGCGAGTTGCAGGCAAGTGGGGCGATCGAGTATTCGCTGGTAAATCGGGTGACGCTGGTGGAATTGAGCGCTAAGGGGAAAGAAGTTTTAGCGCAGGGGCTCAAAAGTAAGGATTCTTTGTTTGAGTTTGATGGTTCTCAAATTGGTACTCGGTTGGGAAATTCTTTGTTGAAGTGGATTCGGCATCAGGATGGTGCGACGAGTGTTGCTGTTGAGAAGGGGAAGGGGGATGTAGGGACGATCGCATCCTATGACGATTTTAAAGCTGTGGCGCTTGATGTGTATGACAGCTTGAACCGGGATTATAACTTGGACGATTTAGTGCCGATTTATCGGATGCGTCGGGCGATCGGCGAAAGGGTAGGGCGATCGGAGTTCAATGAGTGGCTGTTGGAAATGCAGGCTAATGACATTTTTCAGCTTATAGGTGGTGAAATGACAGACATCACGCCCGATAAAACTGAAGATTCTATCAAAACTGCACTTGGTGCACTCCGTTACTATGTCAAACGGCTAAATCCTTAAAATTGGCCTAAATCCCTTTGTAAATTCGTTAACCTCACACAAAAAATCATGACTAATTCTTCTTTTTCTTCCATTGAAGACCTGAACGCCGCTCTTTTAAATCAAAATCCATTTGCTAAACCTCCTTTTCTCAATGCTGGTGATGTTTGGGGCCAGGAATTCTTCGATGTTGAGACAATAAATGCCCACGCCTCTGATGCTGTATTTCAGGCCCTAGCTCAAATTCGTGCTGGTCACTACCAGACAACTTCCATCGCTATAACGGCTCAGGATGGAACTGGCAAAACTCACATTATTAGCCGTATCCGCCATCGCCTACAGGAGCATGGCGGGGGCTTGTTTGTCTACGCTAATAAATATGGTAATATCAATCAAATTAAGCAAGGATTTCAGCGAATATTGGCTGAGAGCCTGGGAAAGATTGGTAGAGATGGGGTGAGACAGTGGCAAGAACTAGCAACGGCAATGGCTAACAATGCTTTAAAGGTTTCCAAACCCAATGCTAAAGTTTTTTCTCCTCAAGAACTATTGGGAAAATTTAAGGCAGGCACGCCCAAGCAACTAAAAAAGTGGGTTAAGGATCTAACAAAAGCATTTCTGCAAGCGAAAAGTGTTAACGATCCTGATATTGTCAAGACAATTTTTTGGACACTCTCCGACGAGCAATCACTTTATGCAATCAAATGGTTAGAGGGTCAAGAACTTGCTAAATACAAAGCCGATGAGTTGGAACTACCAACTCAATGCCAATCTTTTGAGGCGGTTTTGCAAATCTTAGATTTGATTAGTGAGTACAAGGAACTGGTTATTTGCTTTGATGAGTTAGACACGCCTGATGCCTACGACGATATTAGTGGCTTACACATCAGTCAGATTGTTGCAGGACTTATCAAAGATTTGTTTCAAAATCTAAACCGGGGTTTGATACTGAGTGTAATGATGCCTCCTCAATGGAGCAATAAAATAAAGCAGCTACCTGGTGGAGTGTTCACTAAGGTTTCGGTTCAGGGAAATCCGATTGACTTGAAATACATGGATGCAGAATCAATTGTTAACTTAGTTAGCTTTTGGTTAGACAAATATTATGAACGGCAAAACTTAACTCCTCATGAGCCAATTTATCCATTCACTCAAATTCAACTTAGCGAGCTTGGCAAAGGAAAACCCACTGCTAGAGAGGTTTTGAAGTGGTGTAAAGAAAATTGTAAGCCTCCTATTTCTACGGGTGAAGGTACTAAAAATCCCGATATTTCTAATCCCGTTGAACTTGCTTTTGTCAAAGAGCTAGAGGAAGACATAGGAAATGATTTAGAAGATAATTATCTGCTTGCTGATGCTATTTTATTTGGATTTCAGAGTTTGATTGGTCAGACGGTGGAAAGAGTAACAGTTGAGGAAGCCACAGATCGAGTTAGAAAACGTGGAGGCAAGGATGATTACATCAATTTCAAAGTAATTGGTAAAGACAACGGAAAAGATGTAATCATTGGAGTAGCAGTGCTTCAGTATGCTGGTGGCAAAGGGTTAGGAGCGGGTTTAAGAAGGTTAAATGATTACGAAGCTTTTAATCTGACTCGTGGTTGTTTGGTTCGTTCCCAGAGCAAAAAGATTACTTCCTACCTTGAGCAACAGTATCTTGTCCCGCTCATTAAACAGCAAGGTGGAGAGTATGTCGAACTGAAAGAAGATGAAATTAAACCGCTGTTAGCTATTCGGGCTGTTCATCAGAAGCGCGAAGTAGATTATGGGGTGAGTGAGGAGGAAATTTTCAATTTTATTACAGAAAAAGGTGCTGAGAAAATGCTAGGGGCTAGCAACCCTTTGCTTACAGAGATTCTTAGCGATCCGTCCTATCAGGTTCCTACCGATCTAATAGAAGATGAACCCGTAGCTGTAGCGGAGTCTATTATGGATGACTTATCCGAGTCAGAAGAATTAGATAAGTCGTGCGATAATTTACTGAGCGACTTTAATTAAGGCTTCCTAAACTATCAACTTCATATTGGGACAAATACTCTCATGTCGTTAGTCAATATTGACAGGGCTATCCGTTTGCCGGCCCCAGACGTAGAAGGTTTAATCCAAGGGCGAATGATTGCAGCGATAGTTTGGCGAATGTTTAATCAGGGAGAACAATATGCACTCTATCCTGGCAATGTTTCAGGTGATTTGCCTTGCGATGGATATTATCGATCGCATTTTTTACCCGTTGCTCAAAAGGCACTTGCTCAGTTAAATTCAGATAAAGTTTCGATCGAAGCTTGGGCTAGGTGCGAATTTTGCCAACCGCTGAACGATTCTGAATCATTAGAGGCTTTGTCGCGGTTAACAGTCTGGAAAACAGAGGCATTACAGCAAATTCTCCAGCAGCGTCCTTTTATTTTTGTAGCTTACCTGCGGGTTTATTTGCTGCCTCAGCCGCTGGAAATGCCAGTGCATCCCAGCGGCAACTTTGTATCTTTGCCGCATTCCCTAACTGTTACTGATTCAACGCCAGTGTTGAGCGAGTCTATCTTTGCTAAACGCCGTAAAAAGCTGGAAAAACTAGAGCCGCCAGAACATCCTGAATTGGAAGAGTTGCAAAGTGCATTAGTGCATTTATCCACCACCAACCCAAAAGCCAAACAACTAGACGCAGAAATCAAAATGTTTCTAGGTTGGTCGGAAAAATTACCAGCAGCAAAACCAGATCCTGATTTAGATTGGATTAAAACGATCGCAGCTTTGGGAAATCGCAGCATAGAACTAGAAGAAAAAAAAAGCAACTATCAAGCAGGCACCGATTTTGAGAATATCACACGTCAAAGTCTTGAATTCTTAGGATTCAAGATTGAGAATGCCTACAAAGGCGGTGCTGGTGGCTTAGATTTATTTTGCTCCCAACCCTATCCCTTAGTTGGTGAGTGTAAAGCGGGTAGACTTATCCCCAGTCGAACTGCTGAGGAATTGATTAAACTGGGAGGAATGCACTTAAGTCGGGATAAATTTTTAGAATCTACCAAGTTAGTGATTGGCCCAGGCAATCCTTCGGTGGATATGTTGAAAGCAGCACAAGAATGGAAAGTTAGTATTATCAATGCCATGACTTTACAGAAGCTAGTTGAGTTAAAAGCTAAATATCCAGGTGCTGTCAACTTAGTTGAACTCAAGCCCTATCTAGAAATGGGGCGGCAAATTGACGACTGGATTAAGGATTATATTCAGAAAGTTGAAAGAGAAATTAGGCTGCGCTCGCAAATCATACAAGCAGTTAAACAACTATGCTCAGATAGCGACTTTACAACGGTTGTTGAGATTAAAGTTCAATACAATGCTACATTTGCCGCCACTGATTCTAAGCTGACAAACGAATCAGTAAAGGATTTGACTATAGAACTTTCTTCACCGCTGACGGGTTACTTAGGGCGAATTAAAGGAGATAATGGGCAAAGTGATCGCTTTTATTTCCTGCGCGACTTGCCGCTAGATGATTGAGATACATCAAGGGCGATTCCCTACGGGATAGCTTCGCCGCGCGTACTCGATCCAATTTCCTACACAGCATCAGGATCTACGCCCAATTCCCGCAACCTCGCCGCCAACCTTTCAGCTTTCTGCAATTGAGCTTGTTCTGCCTTAATTAACCCTTCTACCAATGGCGGATCTAAAATTTCATTGACTGATAATCTCAGATTGGGAAATACTACAGATACCATTTCCTCATCCGGCAAGTAATCTACCTGTGTATAAACGTCATCACCTTCGGGAAATGCCATAACTCGCACCCGCTGTCTGTTTTGTGTCGGATCAACAATCACATATTCCGGCACGTTAGCCTGTTCGTATTCTGTTCGTTTAAGTACATAATCGGCTCGCCGATCTTGGCTCACTACTTCTACTACAAATAAAGGTGTTTCGCTCAAGTCTAAGATGCCAGAACCGGGTCTGGCAAGAGCTTGTTCCCACAAACTTTCTGTGCAAACAACTACATCGGGAATCCGAGATGTCGCCTCTTCGGTTCTGACTCCTACAGAAGTTTTGACGACTAAATCGAGATTGTGTTCAGCTAGGTAACGCTGCAATTTATAAACCCAAAATTCGCAGATGCTTGTATGTAATGCGCTAGCCGTTGCTATCGGTATTAATTTGCCTTTGTACAATTCATATTGTACATCGTCATTGCTTTGATAAACTCTGTATTCTTCAAAGGTCAATGTCGGCGAAGTATCGAGCTGTTTTTCTTCGACTGCTGGCACAACAGATTGAGACATATATTTTTTCCTATCTCTATAGTTTGCTATTATACTAAATTTTGATTTTAACACCCAAGGCATTGAGTACGAAAAGATCGATCGCCCTTATTGACAATCAAGCAATTTGATCCGGTTAAATATTTGGTTCAGTTCACCATTTGGGCGATCGCCTCAACAAGGCTGTAGCTGCCTCACTGTCGAGAGGTTTAGAGAAAAAGTACCCCTGACCGTACTCGCAGCCGATCGCCCGCAGTTGAGCCAATTGGACGGCGGTTTCGACCCCTTCTGCCACTACCTCCATCCCCAAACTGCGGGCCAGCATCACGATCGCCCGCACGATTTCCAAATTTTCGCCCATTTCCCCGATGCGACTGACAAAAGAGCGATCGACCTTCAAAATATTAATCGGGAACTTGTGCAAATAACTCAGAGACGAATAACCAGTGCCGAAATCATCAATGCACAAATCAATCCCCAAGTCTCTCAACTGCGAAAGCATCGCCGCCGCCGCTTCCCCATCTTCCATCACCACACTCTCAGTAATCTCCAACTTCACACAGCGAGCGTCAACACCCGTTTCCTGGAAAACTTGCTTAATTTGCTCGATGGATTCCGGTTCCGCAAACTGCCTCCCCGAAAGATTTACTGCTACAGTCAGCCGCGAATTTCCCACAGGTAAATTCAAACTCTGCCACTTAATAATTTGGCGACAGCTTTCGTTCAAAACCCACAAACCCAAAGGCATGATTAACCCAGTTTCCTCAGCCATCGCAATAAATTCCATGGGGGAAACTAAACCCCTTTCCGGGTGCAGCCAGCGCACCAGCGCCTCAAATCCGATAACAGAACCCGTTTTTAAACTAACGATCGGCTGATAATAAACAGTAAAAGGACATTCCAATTTTAAAGCAGTCACTTGCGACTTCGGACGCTCCAATCTCCGATCAATTTCACTCATCGGCGAGTTTTCCGCCGCCGTCCCACAGGCGAAATCCACTATCGAATATTTCAAATTTAGTTCTTCAACCGACTCCCGCAAATCGTGTTCCAAGTGCATCAAAGCCACAGCCTGAGTGTGCATCGCACGGGTAAAAACTTCGTAGCGAGCTTTACCGAGAGCTTTTGCCCGGTACATTGCAATATCAGCATCGCGCAAAATATCTCCCGGCCACTGATATTTGTCGGTACTCAAAGCAATGCCGATGCTAGCAGTAATTAAAACTTTATTACCTTCCAAATTCAGCGGTCGTTCGATCGTTTTGAGAATTGCCTTTGCTTGGGCGATCGCCTCATCAACACCATGAATTTCTTCCAGCAAAATCACAAACTCATCTCCCCCCAGACGAGCCACCGTATCGCCTGGCCGCAAACAAGTCAAGAGACGGCGAGCGACAGCCACCAACAGCCGATCGCCCGTGCGGTGTCCCTGACTGTCATTAATCACCTTAAACCTGTCCAAATCCAGAAACAGCACCGCAAACTGCTCGCTCGGATGCCGTTGGGCGCGGGCAAAAGCTTGGCCCAACCTGTCAGTCAACAAAGCACGGTTCGGCAACTCCGTCAGCGCATCGTGCAAAGCATCGTGCAACAATTGTTCTTCAGCCAGCTTGCGCTCAGTCACGTCGTGACAGTTGACCACAATTCCCCGCACCGAAGGTTCGTCGAGCAAATTAGTCGCCACCGCTTCCAACACGCACCACGAACCGTCCTTGTGTTGCACTCGGTATTCCGCCATTCCCAGGCTAACTCTCGGCATTTGCATGACACCTTTGAACACTTGATCGACTATCAGCAATTCGTCAGGGTGAATCAAGTCAAATATAGACCGGCCGAGGACTTCCGCCGTCGGGTAGCCCAAAATCCGCTCTAGGGAAGGAGAGACATAGCGGCAAAAGCCTTTCTCGTCGAGAATTACAATAATGTCTCTAGCATTTTCAATCAACGATCGAAAGCGCTTCTCGCTTTGCCGCAGCTCTTGTTCGGTGCGCTTCCGGTCAGTAATATCGGTATTCATGTAAATCAGACCGACAATTTTCCCTGTAGGGTCTTTAATAGCATCGGCCCGCAGCAACACTTGCAAAGTTTCACCGCTTTTAGTGCGGTTGGTAATTTCACCAGACCAAGAATAACCTTGGGCGATCGTGTGGAGTACCTCCCTGGCGACTGCGGGGTCAGCAAAAACTGCCGATATACCTCCGGCTAGTTTAAATTCCTCTGCGGTGTCCCATTCAAATAGCTGAGAAAACGCTTGATTTTGATAAATGTGAGTGCCGTTCGCATCGCTGATCCCGATCGCGTCACTCGAACTTTCCACCGCCTTGCGAGTCAGCACCAGAGCTTCTTCTGCCCGCTTGCGCTCGGTAATGTCAATCCCTACCAGACAAGCTGCTCTGCCACGATCGTACTTTTGAGCCACAATCAAATAATATCCCGCCGACTCTCCGCCGTCGGTTTTTACCTTAACGTTGAGTTCTTTAACCGCTTCCGTAGCGTCGCTGCCAAAAAACTCCACCACAAAAGAGTTAAAATCCGAGCTAGCGCCCAGAAAACCAATATCTTGACCGACAAAAGCCGACGGCCGCAAACCATGCAGTTTGGCTAAGTGCTGGTTAACCCCCAAATAGCGCAAATCCGAGCTAATCCAAGATACTGTTCCCGGAACTGCTTCCAAAATCGTTTGCAGTTGGTCGTTAGCTTGCTGCAATGCTTGTTGCACTTCACATATTGGTTCCGACAAGTCAGATTGAACTCCTACAAAGTGAGTCAAATTAGCGTTGTCGTCTCGCACGGGAGATAGCGATAATTTGGCCCAAAATGGAGTGCCGTCTTTGCGGTAATTTTTGATTGGTGTCTGGATTTCTCGACCTTGGCGCAAAGCGTCGCGGATCTTAGCTACAGTAGTTCGATCTGTATCCGGGCCTTGCAAAAATCGGCAATTACGCCCCAAGATTTCACTGGCGCAGTAACCTGTCATCCGTTCAAAGGCCGGATTGCAATAAATTATGGGACAATCCGGTGCATTGGCGTCAGCAATGACAATGCCGCTGCTAGTAGCTGCCAAAGCTCGATCGCGTAGCCACAGGGCTTCTGACGCAGTATGGCGATCGCCGACATCCCCGACTTCATCTAAATTAGAAATTGACTGGTTCTCCCGATCTCCCATCAGCCGAACTTTCAAGCAAACCTTTACAATTTCCGAGTTGTTTCTTACTCTAACGTTTTTCAGGACTCGCGCAACGTAAATTGTATCTCCGCATTTAAGTAAGCGGGATTTCACGTTAGTTGCTTGGTATTTTCTACCCTTGCTGTTGGGCATTTAAAAAAGCACATCTTCACTTCCGCAGTGAAAAACCCTCCATTCTTCTCCCCCTCAGACTCTCTCCCCCTCTCCCCTTCTCCCCTTCTCCCCGCGCCCTGGCAATCATGATCTGCAGCAGCTTATTTAGCAGGAGTTGCAGCTTGAGAAGTCGGCGGCGCAATATTAATTAATGGCAAAGTTCCGCCTCCTCCCATTACTGTCGGAAACTGACCGTTCCATTTTTCAATTGCTTGCTGCTGCAAAATTTCTGCCGTTAAAGTTTGTCGCTGCAAGCGTTGAGCTTCTGCATGACCTTTAGCACGGTTGATTTCAGCTTGAGCGTCTTGGGTTGCTTTTTGAACTGTAAATTCTGCTTGTTTGGCCTCTTGTTCTGCTATTTGTTTGGATTCGATGGCTTTGCTAAATTCTGGAGAAAAGCCAAAATTGATTAAAGAAACATCTCTGACAATGACGCCGTAAGGTTCCAAACGCTTTTTGAGGCTGTTGTCGATTTCAGTTTTGAGTTCGGTGCGCTTAGTGATAATTTCTTCTGCGGTTTTTTTAGAAGTTGCTGCTTTGAGAACTTCAGAAATTGCCGGACTTAGAATGCTGGCAACAATTTTTTCTTCGTCTCCTATTTGTTGGTAAATTTGATTTACTTGGGCGGGATCTACATTCCAGTTGACTGCCAAATCTGTAGTAATGCTTTGCAAATCTTTGGATGCTGCATCGGCTTTCAAATCTGTTTTTTGTACCCGCACGCTGAGAGTTTTTACAGAGGTGACGAGCGGTAAAATCGGGTGAATGCCTTCATCTAAAATCGCGTCTTGAACTTTCCCGAAGCGCATCATAACGCCGCGTTCCCCTGGGCCGACAATGGTAAAAGGTCTTAAAATCAAGGCTGCGATAATGAAGACGATGCCACCGACGATGTAGAGAGCTAGGTTGTACTTAACACTTTGCATGGTTTTCATATGTTGATTCACCTATGTTGTGTTACTTGATGTTAGTTTTATATTCATCTTATCTAAGATTATAGCTTCATGTTAATGGTGCAACAGCTCATAAATTCATTGATTTTTTTTCATAAAAGTCATATAGTTGCGAGGATCAGGGAACATCTTAGCTCGATGAGCGGGGATGTACAATGGCACTTGTAGCTGGGTGAGATTATTGATTAATAAATGTTTCAATCATCTTGACAAAGAGGACTTTTTTAGATAAAGCAGAAGTAAAGAAAGAACTCGATCGCTCTTTGACAAGCGATAAAATGGCGATCGCAAAGATAAAGCTTTCTAGAAAGCTAAAAAATCAGCATCAAATAGGTATTTTTTGTAAATTTTGAGTAGAAAATTGGAGAAGGGTGTCGATAAAACCTTTGGGGGTGGGTTCAAGCACAAGCGAAAGATAGAATTTTACTCTCCGACCTACAGACTCTATTTGTAAAATTAGCCTAGGTCGCCTTGCTCAACCCTCCGGAGTAGGAAAAAAGACTCCTTTGGCAAGTTAGGAATTTATAGCTACAAACGATAAAAATCCGAGTTTAAAAATGGCCGAAAAGAAGTTAAGCTTAGATGAGAACGGTTGAAGAGAAATCAAAATGTTGCAGCGACACCCTTGGCCGCAGACAGTTGAAGAGGCGATCGCCATTCAAGAACAGCTTCGGTCAGAGGTAATTACCGCCAATCAACTGGAGACAGTTCAGTACGTCGCAGGCGTAGATGTCGGCTACGACAGTGTAAACGATGTATCGCGGGCCGCTGTAACAGTTCTGAGCTTTCCCGACTTGCAGTTGCAGCAGCAAGCTGTGGTTCGCAGTCCTACCACTTTTCCTTATATTCCGGGTTTCCTGTCTTTTCGAGAAGTGCCTGCCGTTCTCGAAGCTTTAGAAAATATCAGTTTGAGGCCAGACTTGATATTGTGCGACGGGCAAGGACTAGCGCATCCCCGCAGATTCGGTCTTGCGTGCCATTTGGGGGTTTTGACCGGGATTCCCACGATCGGAGTTGCCAAAAATCGATTTATTGGAGAACATTCAGAAGTCGGACTCGACCGGGGCAGTTGGCAACCCTTGCTTCTGGAGGGATCAACGGTAGGCGCAGCGCTAAGGACGCAAACAGGGGTAAAACCGATGTATGTTTCGATAGGTCATAAGGTAAACTTGATAAGTGCGATCGAGTACGTCCTGCGCTGCGCCCCAAAATATCGCTTACCAGAAACAACTCGATCGGCAGACCAACTAACATCGGGATAACTGGCAAGCGCGGAAGGCATCAAAAAAAAAGTAAAAAGACCAAAAAAGCATCCGTCTTTGGACTTTTAATTTTTGATGTGGCGCCGCCCGAGTCAAAAAATCCTCTGAGTCTACTGCCAATCAGCTTTCGGTTCCATCCTTCCAGCGAACTAAAGAATGACTATACCTGAGAAAGAGGTATAAAAGTTGGGGGGGTTTATAGAATGATGGAAAGACAGTAACCAGCTTAAAACATTGGCGGCTCTAACTATAGTGGCCGGGCGTGAACTATTTTTAGTTCACATTTGTAAATTATGAAATATTCATCCTGCGAGTTAAACCAAAAGCTTAGATTCGTCTGATGAGGTTTCATAATTTACCGTCGGATATCTCACCACTGACTGGAAGTAACCATCACAGTGGGAGGCGAAGGCGCGATCGAGCTAAAAAATCAGAAACAAACAAGGAGACAGTCATGGCTGAGAAAAGCAAACGCGGATTCGCTTCTATGGATGCAGAAAAACAGCGCGCAATTGCTAGCAAAGGCGGAAAAGCTGCACACGAGAAAGGAACTGCACACGAATTCACCCCTGAAGAAGCCAGACAAGCTGGTCAAAAAGGCGGCGAAGCTGTCAGCAGAAATCGCGAACACATGGCTCAAATTGGTCGCGAAGGCGGTCGCAAAAGCCGCAAGAGCGAAGCTTAAGTCTTTCAAGGCTGGCCCTGTAATGAAAGATTGCACAGTTGCAGCGTGAGAGATAGCACTAGGACAGTAAACGTTTGAGGAGGTGGGGCGATCGAAGTTACCAAGGTAGTTCGATCGCCCCACCTCCAAAATTCGTGACTAGCGCACCAAAGCTTCGCAAATGTGAAAACCCCACAGGAATTAGTTTTTAGCAATCGCTGCTCAATCTTTAACGGCAAATTTTTAACAAAGCTGCACTGCGGTCAAGAATTTTGCGGGGAAGAAAAGCGCGCAAGCGCGAGTCAGTCTCTCAAAAACAGCCAATACGAGCACTAAAAGCCCCGAATTCAGGGCTTTTTTGTTTAGCTGCACATAATATTTTTATATCAATTCCGGTTGCACTCCTCATGATGGTTGACTGTTGACTCTTGACTCTTGACTCTTGACGGGCGGGTCGAAAAACTGAATAGTTGAGTGTTAACTGTTGACTCGATTTTATTATTTCGATGCAACCGGAAACGATATTAGAAGTTCGATCGAGTGGGCGTCAATAATTATAATTAAGTTTTTTGGTGAGGAAGTCCGTCCTCAAAATAAATCAGCTAATATTTTTTTATTATATTTTTGAGCTAACTATAAAATCATGACAAACCAGCTCACTTTAGCATGGACAGAAGCTGGGGTGCGTCAAACTCAGACAATTCAAAACGGACAGCCGAGCAAAAATCCGGGAACCGTGAGGCTAGGGCGCGATCCGGCGAAGTGCGATATAGTATTTTCGCATCCCAGCGTATCGGGGCTGCACGTTGAAATATTTTTTAATCAGGAATTGCAGGAGTATGCAGTGCGGAATTTGCGCGAAAGCAATCCGCCGCTGGTAGATGGAAAAATTCTCGCCCGAGGCGAAGCAAAATTGAACTCGGGAAGTCACATCCATTTAGGGCAAGTGCAAATCGAGGTGGTGAATGTGACGGAGGTGCAGGTAGCCGCGCCCCAGACAGTTTTGCTGTCTGGGCCTCCCGCACCTGGTAATTTTCAGCAGACGGGGCCTTCAAAATACGGTTTGCAGTGTCCCAAATGCAGCCGAATTTCGCCTTACGCGCAGTTGAATGCGGGGTGTCCGTGGTGCGGTACTTCTTTGGCGGCGGCGGCGAGTGTGATGATCTCTCCGTGAGAGTTTGAAAAAGGGAAAATCGGGCTATCCGCTAAACACTCTCAACTTCAAAAATCTTTTTTGCAGAAAGCTCAAAGCCGACGGCTGATGTTTAAAAAATCATGAATTCTCAACCCTTGCGCCTGCGACTGACTTGGACAGATACAGCTACGGGGGATTGTCGATCCCCGATACTCGACTTACCCATCGCTTTGGGACGAATTTTTGAAGCTATGCCCCCTACAATCAACGGGAAACGAGTTTCTCGAATTGCCCTCAGCAGCAGTCAAGTTTCTCGCTTTCACGCAGTGATTGGCACCGAAGGTAACAGTATTTTACTTACTGACACGGGCAGCCGCAACGGTACTTTTGTTAACGGCATTCGCCAAACCCGTTGCGTGCTGGCAAACGGGGATATGCTGCAAGTTGGGCCCTACGCGATCGGCATTTCTTTTGCTGTGAATTCCCCTGAAATGCCGTCGGTCAATTTTCACATTTTCTTTAACCCGCAGACCAATGGGCCAGATCCGGCGTTGGGGCAGCCAGTAATGTTGCAGCTTCCTCAAACAAGGAGTAGGGGAGAATTTCCGCCGATCGAATTTTTGCAAGCTTCTCAAGTGTCAATGCGATCGATCGAATCTAGGGGACTGCCTGTGGCAGAAGTTGATTGGGCTGCTGTTGGCGGTGGTTTAGGCAGCTTTATTTGGGTGGATTTGCTGAGAATTTGCGGCGTGAACACAGAGCGAATTGCGGTTTTGGGCATGGAAAAGCAGCCTTACGCCCGCTATCTGCGTTTGTGCCTGAATTCTCAAATTCCGCTGCGGGAACGCCTACGATCGAATTCTGACTCTTGTCCAGACAACATTTGGGGGTGGCCTCCCTATGCTTTGCGGGAAGCTTGGCAGGAATTGCGGAAAGGGGGTTTGGGGATGTCGTTGAAGTTGATGTGGCAGGTGTTTGCTGAACCGACTTTTGCCGAAACTTATACGCCTCGCGCTGGTAATGTGTTTGATTCTATTGACAGGGAAGTCGATCGAATTGGGTGGAATCAGATGTTTCGCTACGGTAGAGTGCGGGGAATTCGCAAAACAGATGACGGCAGGTACGCGATCGCTTATTCTCGATCGAATGCGGATCACCGCGACCACGCTTTTTTAATCGCCAAATACGTACACTTAGCCACCGGCTATCCCGCCATTCAATTTCTGCCCGATTTGCAAGCTTACCGCGAAAAAACCCAGGATTTTGAGTCGGTTGTCAACGCTTATGAAAGCCACGACGGCGTTTACGAAAAATTGGAGGCCAGCGGCGGCAGCGTGTTAATTAGAGGCCGGGGAATTGTGGCTTCGCGGGTGGTGCAGCGAATTTACGAAGCGCGACAGCGGAACCGCAATATTCAAGTATTGCATTTGATGCGATCGCCCAAACCTCAAGGTAACAAATTTAAACTCGCTCAGCGAAGAGTCGAAAATCACTACGAATTTCAACCTTTCAACTGGCCAAAAGCTTGCTGGGGCGGCGAACTGCGAGTAATTTTGGAAAAAGCCGCCCCCGAATTGCGGCCGCAGTTGCTCACCGACTGGGGCGGAACTACTACAGCCCAGCGCAGCGACTGGCAGCGGATTGTCAAAGAAGGTTTAAGTCAAGGATGGTATCAAATTACCTTCGGGGAAGTCGAGCGAGTCGAGCGCGACAGTCAAAACCGCACAGTGACGTACATTCAGGAGAAGGAACTCAAGGGGCAAATTAAGTTAGAAGCTGATTTTATTATTGATGCTACGGGTTTGGACGCTAAGGTAAAAACCAGTCCCCTGTTAAATGATTTGGTAGCTCAATATAATCTTCCCCTCAACGGTTTGGGCCGGCTGAGTGTTAACAACGATTTTGAAGTGCCCGAATTGCGGAATTCTTCTGCTAGCAACACAGAAGGGCGGGTATACGCAGCCGGCGCGATTACTCTGGGAGGGCCTTACGCGCCAGTAGACAGTTTTTTGGGCTTGCAATACGCCGCCTTGCGATCGGTTGAAAGTCTGGCCGCCAACCGAGTTGCTGGTGTGCGGAAATTGAGCGTTTGGCGATCGTTTGTGCAGTGGTTGAAGTGGATTTTAAATAAATCTCCCGACTAACTTGAAGGACGAAGTTCGGCAACAAGCAATGTAGAAGATTGAATTGATTTAACTGAGCTTCGCGTTCAATCTAAAATCTAAAATCTAAAATCCCAAATCGCACAACCTTCCCATTCAATCTAAAATCCAAAATCTAAAATCGCATGACTCCCACCTTATTCGGCCGCTGGCAAACTCGATTATTTTTATTTGCCACCGTAGGCGTTTTAGTTACGCTGCCCTTTTGTCTGGGTTTAATTACCTCCCAATCAGGCTCAATCTTTTTCTGGATTTTAGGGTATGTAGCGATTTGGGGCCTCGGCTGGGATGCTTTATATATCTACATCCAACAGTTCCGCTGGGATCGAGATTGGCCCGGCGCGTTTCAATTACTCGCTGGAATTTGGGAAGCACTTTTTGTGTTATTTTTAATCAAAATTATCGGTTTGCCGGGGATACCTGCACAAGATTTTGACTTGGGAGCTTTTGCCTTGCATTATAGTTTAGTGTGGCTGGCTATTTATCTGGCATCCCAAACACTGATGCGGATTTTGTTTCCCCACTGGCGTTTCCGAGGCGGGCAATGGTTGTAATAATACCTGTAGGGGCAGTTTTTACCAACAAGAATCGCCTCAAACCAATAATCTCATAAACCCGCTCCGGCCATTCTACCAATTCCCAATTCCCTACAGAATTTACAGTCAGGTGTACCGAACCCTGGGCACTCAACATAATTTATAGTAAGCTCAACTCAAAATTGCTCTGATCCTTCAATGCACCGTCCTCCTTGTATTTTCTCATTTTTTTCGGGTTCTGGCTTCCTCGATTTGGGCTTTGAGTCGATCGGCTTTAATGTAGCGTATGTCAATGAAATTTTCCCACCTTTCATGCAAGCATACCGCTATTCTCGGCAGTGCCTGAATTTGCCGCTACCAGAATACGGATATTGCGAAGGAGAGGAAGCAGATGTAACTCGACTTGTAGGGGGAGAAGCAGCTTTTCGCCTGCGGGAATTAATGCAAGATGCCCGCAAGCATCACGATATTGTAGGATTTATCGCGGGGCCGCCTTGTCCTGACTTTTCTATTGGTGGTAAAAACCGAGGTGGGGAAGGAGATAAAGGCAAACTTTCAGCTTCCTACATTGAATTAATTTGCCAACAGCAGCCGGATTTCTTTTTGTTTGAAAACGTCAAAGGTTTGTGGAGAACCCAAAAACATAAAGCTTTTTACGGGGAACTAAAACATCAGTTGGCTGATTCTGGATACGTTTTTGCCGAACGTTTAATTAATGCGATAGAATACGGTGTGCCGCAAGATAGGGATAGAATTATTTTGATTGGAATTAAAAAAAGCCTTATCAAAAATCTGGGCATTTCCCTAGAAGAAAAAAGCCAAATGTTATCCGAAAGTTTATTTCCTTGGCAAGGTCATATATTATATCCCAAATCAGAAATTTTTTCTCATCCTTGGCCTGAGAGAAATGCCTTTGCAGCCGATAACTTCTTGCCTTGTCCTGATGACCTGCCCCAAAATTTAACGGTAGAATTTTGGTTCCAAAAAAATGACGTTCTCAACCATCCCAATGCCAAACACTATTTTCAACCCAAAGCAGGCATTAAGCGGTTTGCGTCCGTTGATGAAGGAGATGATTCAAAAAAATCTTTCAAGCGATTGCACCGGTGGCGTTATTCGCCAACAGCTTGTTACGGCAATAACGAAGTTCACTTGCACCCTTACAAACTTCGCCGGCTTTCAGTTGCAGAAACACTGGCTATTCAGTCACTGCCAAAAGATTTTGCACTGCCGGAAAAGATGACGTTGACTAATATGTTTAAAACTGTTGGCAATGGGGTTCCTTATTTGGCTGCACAAGGTATTGCCAAAACAATTTTACAGTTTTTATATAACTAAAAAAAACGAATAGCCAGATACCCAACTTCGCCGAATTTGTCGGGTATCTAAAACTCTTTGTAGTGCTAAGGGGCGCATTGCGTACCCTACAATTACTAAAATTCCCAATTACCAGACGTATCTCGTTTAACACAGAAGTGTTATAATAAAGTGTTAAGGTTGAAAACCTATATTTTTTATTTGCCTGCAATTCGCCATGACCGTTAAACCCCGCCGCTATCACATCACTACTTTCGGATGCCAGATGAATAAAGCCGACTCGGAACGGATGGCCGGCATTCTGGAAAATATGGGCTTTGAGTTCTCGGAAGACCCGAACGAAGCTAGCTTAATTCTCTACAATACTTGCACGATTCGCGACAATGCCGAACAAAGAGTTTATTCTAACCTCGGAAGGCAAGCTCATCGCAAGCGCCAAGAACCGGGTTTAACTTTAATTGTAGCTGGATGCGTGGCGCAGCAGGAAGGTGAAGCGCTGCTGCGGAGAGTGCCGGAATTAGACTTAGTAATGGGGCCGCAACACGCTAACCGACTTGAAGATTTGCTGGAACAAGTTTTTGAGGGCAATCAAGTTGTGGCGACAGAAGCTGTTGAGATTATGGAGGATATTACTAAGCCGCGCCGCGACAGCAAGGTGACTGCTTGGGTGAATGTAATTTACGGCTGCAATGAACGTTGCACTTATTGTGTTGTCCCCAATGTTCGCGGGGTTGAACAGTCGCGAATGCCGGAGGCAATTCGGGCGGAAATGGAGGATTTGGGCCGTCAAGGTTACAAGGAAGTAACTTTGTTGGGGCAAAATATTGATGCTTACGGACGCGATTTGCCGGGGACAAAACCGGACGGCAGCAACCAGCATACTTTGACGGATTTGCTTTATTTTGTTCAGGATGTGCCGGGAGTCGATCGCCTGAGATTTGCTACTAGCCACCCGCGCTATTTTACGGAAAGATTGATTAAGGCTTGTGCGGAATTACCGCAGGTTTGCGAACATTTTCACATTCCTTTTCAGTCCGGGGATAATGATATTTTGAAAGCGATGTCGCGAGGCTATACTCAGGAGAAATACCGCCGGATTATTGATACAATTCGCCATTATATGCCCGATGCTTCGATTACTGCTGATGCGATTGTCGGTTTTCCTGGGGAGACGGAAGCGCAGTTTGAGAAGACTTTGAAGTTAATCGAAGACGTGGGTTTCGATTTGGTGAATACTGCGGCTTATTCCCCGCGCCCGGGAACGCCGGCGGCTTTATGGGAAAATCAGTTGAGTGAGGAGGTAAAAGCCGATCGCCTGCAACGAATCAATCATGTAGTCACAACAACGGCGATGGAACGATCGCAGCGCTATTTCGGACGCACTGAAGAGGTTTTGGTGGAAGTCCAGAATCTCAAAGATTCAACTCAGGTGATGGGACGCACTCGCGGCAATCGTCTCACATTTTTTAAGGGCGATATTGCAGAATTGGCGGGTAAAATTGTGCGGGTTAAAATTACAGATATTCGCGCTTTTAGTTTGACGGGAGAAATGCTGTAAGCTGTTGGGGCATTTAAATTGTATGTCAAGAAATAATCAAACTATGACTGGGGAGTTTCTTCGATACCGCCCGCAATATACAATTTAAATTCGCAACAGCTTATGCTTAATTCTTAGTTTCTGTCGCATACTTCCTGTGATAGCTGCGCTAACTGCGTGTATATTTGTCAAAAAGTACCGGGAGTATTGAAAAATGACAAAGATGCGGATCGGGCTATTGTTCGGGGGGCGATCGGGCGAACACGAAGTCTCAATTAGTTCGGCGCGGGCGATCGCCCGCGCCCTCGCTGCTGAGGAAAATGCCTCTAAATACGAAGTTCTGCCCTTTTACATCCAAAAAAACGGCCGCTGGCTGTCGGGAACATTACCTCAACAAGTCTTAGCCAGCGGAAAACCTCTGGAAATAGAGGAAGAACTAGGACAAAACGACTCTCCCGCTGGACAGTTTCCTAATTTTAATGCCGTAGATGTTTGGTTCCCAGTTTTGCACGGACCAAACGGTGAAGACGGTACGGTGCAAGGGTTACTGAAATTAATGCAAGTTCCTTTTGTCGGTTCCGGGGTTTTAGGTTCGGCGCTGGGAATGGATAAAATTGCCATGAAAATGGCTTTTGCTCATGCTGGTTTGCCGCAGGTAAAATACATCGCTGTCAACCGTTCCGAAATCTGGTCTAATCCTTGCGTTTTCCCCAAACTGTGCGATAAAATTGAAGCAACTTTGGGCTATCCTTGCTTTGTAAAACCCGCTAATTTGGGTTCGTCTGTGGGAATTTCTAAAGCTCGATCGCGCGCTGAATTAGAAGCAGCACTCGACAGCGCCGCCAGCTACGATAGGCGGATAATTGTCGAAGCGGGTGTAGTTGCTAGAGAATTAGAATGTGCTGTTTTGGGTAACGACAACCCCCAAGCTTCAACGGTGGGAGAAATTAGTTTTCAAAGCGATTTCTACGACTACGAAACTAAATATACCCAGGGACAAGCCGACTGCTCAATCCCCGCAAAAGTCAGCGCTGCGATCGTCTCCCAAATCCAAGAAATGGCAGTAAAAGCATTTTTGGCTGTAGACGCGGCAGGTTTAGCGCGAGTAGACTTTTTCTACATTGAATCAACCGGAGAAGTTTTGATTAATGAAATCAACACTTTTCCCGGCTTTACAGCTACCAGTATGTATCCGCAAATGTGGGCAGCGGACGGCATTTCTTTCCCGGAATTAGTAGACCGTTTAATTCAATTAGCTCTCGAACGGCACGGGGAAAAAGGTTGAATCGCGCGCTGCCAACTGCTGCCTTGCCAACAGCAAAAAATATTTTTTTCGCAGGTGATATATCCATACCAGCGGAAACGATATAACATGGTTGTGGCAGGCAGTGCCTGCCAGCAACCCAATTTCCGCTGCGGGTCGATCAACTGGGAATTTTCAGCGGTCGGGTATAAATAAATGCAACATAAAATGGTTAACGGAGAAGGGCGAATAGCAGTGTCAATCTCACATCTTGCATCTCAAATTTTAACTCGGTTAACTTAGATGAGACGTTTCACTCAACTGCCGCAGTGGTGGACTTACGGACTGGTATTTCCCCTAGCGGTACTCAACTGCTGGTTAGCCCTCCTAGTCTTTGAATATTTTCGCGCCCTGATTACAGTTTTGGTCGTCGCCACAGTGCTGTCTTTTTTGCTAGATTATCCAGTGCGCTTTCTGCACAGATACGGCCTGAAGCGCGATCGAGCAGTTTTGTCGGTATTGTTTTTGACTTTACTGCTATTGGTGGTTTTAGGTCTGACTCTAGCCCCGATTCTGCTAAACCAAATTACTGAACTTGCCACCCGACTGCCGACTTGGATAGTTTCTGGCACAGAACAGATTGAAGCGTTCAACAAGTGGGCGGAAAATCGCAATCTCCGCATTGATGTCAGCGGTTTGACTACCCAATTGAGCGATCGACTTTCATCTCAATTGCAGTCTCTCACTGGCGAAATTCTCAAATTTGGCTTGGGTGCTGCAGACAGTCTGTTGAATTTCCTCCTCACAATAGTCGTGACATTCTACTTGCTCTTGCACGGCGATCGCGTATGGGAAGGATTGTTTAAATGGTTTCCTTCCAAGCTAAGCCTTCAATTGCGAGAGTTGCTGGCGCGAAGCTTCCACAACTACTTCGTCGGGCAAGCAACTTTGGCAGGTTTGATGGGACTGTCTATCACTGTTGCTTTTTTAATTTTGCGAGTTCCCTTCGGACTTCTGTTCGGTTTGGGTGTGGGTGTAATGACTATGATTCCCTTCGGGGCACCTTTCAGTATTTGCATTGTCAGTTTGCTGATCACATTAAACAATTTTTGGCTCGGCGTTACAGTTTTAGCTGTCGCTACAGTAATTGAGCAAATAATTGAAAGCGGGGTTGCTCCTCGGTTATTAGGCGGTTTTATCGGTCTCAATCCTGTGTGGATTTTAGTGGCGCTGCTGGTGGGGGTTAAGGTGGCGGGAGTCGCAGGTTTGTTAGTGGCTGTGCCGATGGCTGGTTTTATTAAGAATACTGTTGATGTTTTGGAGAGTTCGAGGAACAAGTCGAGGGAAATCGATTCGGTTAGTTCCATTGAACATATGGAGCAATAAAATTCCTCCCTAGGTTCAACTTTTAGATTTGAAGAGAGTTTTTGCAGGCTATTTTGACTTAGGTTTAGTTGGTACTTTAGCTTGAGGCTTTACAGGTTTTTTACTTCCTGCTTTCGGGTGAGGCTTTCCGGTGCTTTAGCTGCTATCCTTCCTGGATGCAGGCGGGGTCAAAAACTCCGTTTCTAGGTTAACGTCGATCGCTCACAACGAAGATTTTGCGTAGAAACCGGTTTTTTTTGAGTGCAAGCAAGATTGTTGTTGACTTCGGATATCAATCCAGTGAAAAGTTCGCGGGAAATGCGGAATATGCGAGCTGGCTACCGTAGTTTGTATTATCGCACTCAGACAGCAAGTCGCCAGTGCCGACCCAGTTCGATCGCACTCAAAAGCTCGATTTCACAAACAAGTTGCCTGCGACTGTCCGGTTTCTACCCCAGCTTGTAGGGTAAACCCCACCAGTCAAGCAGACATCACAAATGCTTGAATTAAAATTAAAGAGCCTTTACTTCTAACTTAATTACAGTAGGTGCTAAAAATGCAAAACCATAATTATAACTCTCGCTCTAACTCTCACCAAATCAATACTATGTCAACTCAAAATATGCCTGCATCTCAGCGTTCTCGCACTTTTGCGTTGCCGAAAAAAATTGCTTTTTTATCTCTCCTTTTACTCGGCTCCACTGCAACTGTTGGGTGCAACGCCCTAACTTCTCAAGTTCCTGGAAGTTCTAACGCCATTCAAGCTGAACCTTCAACTACAGCGCCAATCTCAGCATTGCCTGCAAATATACTGCCCTCTCAAGACTCTAATTTTGTCACTAAAGTTGTGCAGGAAGTCGGCCCGGCAGTGGTGCGGATCAATTCGTCTCGCACGGTTACGAACCAAGTTCCAGATGAGATACCCGAGCAATTCCGCCGCTTCTTCGGTTCAGAATCTCCGATTGCGCCGGGAAATCGGGTAGAACGGGGTTCAGGTTCGGGTTTTGTTTTTGGTTCTGATGGCCGCATTTTGACTAACGCTCACGTCGTTAACGGGGCGGATACGGTGACGGTAAAACTGAAGGATGGCCGCGAATTTGTTGGCAAAGTTTTAGGCGTAGATACAGTTACTGATGTGGCTGTTGTTAAAATAGAAGCTAACAATTTGCCTGTGGTGAGTTTGGGCAAATCTGAAGAGTTACAGCCGGGAGAATGGGCGATCGCGATCGGCAATCCCCTCGGTTTGGACAATACTGTGACTGTGGGCATTATTAGCGCTACAGGCCGTTCTAGCGCCGATGTCGGTGTTCCCGACAAGCGCGTCAGCTTTATTCAAACCGATGCTGCGATTAATCCCGGCAATTCCGGTGGCCCGCTGCTGAACCAGCGCGGTCAAGTTATCGGCATGAATACGGCGATTATTCAAGGCGCTCAAGGATTGGGTTTTGCGATTCCGATCGATCGAGCACAACAAATTGCCGACCAATTAGTAACAGCAGGAAAAGCCGAACATCCTTATCTCGGCGTTCGGATGTTGAGCATTACTCCCGAAATCAAGAGAGAATTTAATCAAAATCCCAACACCAAATTGAGGCTGACTGAAGATAAAGGCGTGTTAGTTTTGGGAGTTGCGAAAAATTCTCCGGCGGCACAAGCTGGAGTTCGCCTTGCGGATGTGATCAAGAAAATCAACGGTACAGAAGTAAGTGATGCTGGCAGCGTACAGCAAATTGTCGAGAAAAGTACAGTGGGCAGCGATCTGCAGCTTGAATTGAGCCGCGGCGGACAACCTGTTACTGTGGCGGTGAAAGCGGGTGCTTTTCCAGCGGATCTGCAGCCGTAGAATTGTTGATTGAAACTTATATCTTGCACGCACAAGCAAGAGTCCGGCAGGGCTTTAAACCCCTGCCTCAAAGTATCAGTCCTATCCAAGAGGACTGATACTAATCTACTGTCAATAAATACGGATTAATTATTAGTCGGTTTTAACATTAGTCGGTTTTAACCGGATTGTGCTGTGATAGGGTTTCAACCCCCGTCGGCAGGTCAGGGGTACTCGTTATAGTAAGTTACCATAATTTATATGGGTTATTAAGAGGTAGAAAGATGGCTAACATTAATCGGAGGCGTACTGAAAATATTAACGGTAACTTTTATGTAGACAGTACCTGCATTGACTGCGATACTTGTCGGTGGATGGCACCTGAAGTATTTGGTCAAGCGGGAGAACAGTCTGCGGTTTACCACCAGCCAACTAATGAAACTGAAGAAATGCGATCGCTCGCGGCTCTTTTGTCTTGTCCCACAAGTTCGATCGGCACTGTAGAAAAACCCAAAAGCATCAAACAAGCCCAGCAACTGTTACCCGCACTCGTAGCAGAAAATGTCTATCACTGCGGCTACCACTCAGAGAAATCCTACGCCGCAGCCAGCTATTTAATTGTCCGTCCCGAAGGAAATATTTTAGTTGATTCTCCCCGTTTTGTGCCGCCGCTAGTCAAAAACATAGAAGCAATGGGCGGCATTCGCTATCTGTACTTGACTCACCGCGATGATGTGGCAGATCATCAACAATACCGCGATCATTTTGGCTGCGATCGCATTCTCCATGCTGATGAAATTAACCCGGGTACTCGCAGTGTAGAAATTCAATTGTCAGGCAGAGAACCGCATCAAATCGCAGATGATTTGTTGATTATTTCTGTACCCGGTCACACGAAAGGTCACACAGTTTTGCTGTACAATAACAAGTTTTTGTTCACCGGCGATCATCTTGCTTGGTCGGAAAGCTTGCAGCAGCTAGTTGGCTTTCGCGAAGTCTGTTGGTATTCTTGGTCGGAACAAATCAAATCTATGCAAAATTTGGCTAATTACTCGTTTGAATGGGTGTTGCCGGGACACGGCCGCAGGTATTATGCCGATCGACAAACAATGAGCAATCAAATGCAACAGTGTGTTGCTTGGATGCTCAGTGCTTAATACCGCAGATTTCAACTAAGTGAAGTACATTCACCCCACCCGCCCTATCGAGTACCCTCCCCTTAATAAGGGGAGAGTTGGGGAGGGGTGTACTCCATTTAGATGCCAAACGCTGTAGTTGAAAACCCCTTTTATTCTCCGCCGTTGAAACAACTATTAGATACACAAAGTCCTAGCAGAGGGGGACTAAGAAGAAGTGGGGATATTTAAGCCGGATTGGGTATTAAGCCTTTGGAATGGCAACCAAAGTGATAGAATTAGCGGGATAAGTTGCCTGAAAACCGGCGGCGCTGACACCTAAATCGGTCTGACGGACGATCGCCTGCAAATTCGCATCGCTATAACTGTAAACTTGAGCTTTGGTGGCTGGGTTAAATCCTTTCAAACTCAACTTGCTGGTCAAATTTTGGCTAGTTTTATTAATAATTACCAGCGTCAGAGTACCATCACTGGTACGATCGGCTGCGTAGATTGACAAAAGCCCTTGATCTGTGCTAGCTGAGCGCACCCAAGTATCGCCGTACTTACCGCCTTTTCCGTCGTAATTCATGTACATTCAGAAAGCCTAAGCCCCCGGTTCCGATATACATTTAAATTTTATTTTTTGGACGGGCTAGAAGCACCCCACAAGATTATATGCGTAAGGTGCCCATTGCCCACCCGGAGAGACTTATTTAACCTTGACTGTAAGCCTCCATTGGCAAACAAGAACAGACAAAATTGCGATCGCCAAACGCATTATCTATCCGCCCCACCGCCGGCCAAAACTTATATTCGCGAGTCCAAGGTGCCGGATAAGCCGCTTGCGCGCGAGTATAAGGACGATTCCACTCATCAACCATCAGAGATTCTGCGGTGTGCGGCGCATTTTTTAACACATTATTTTGCGCGTCAACATTACCGTTCTCAATCTCCGCAATTTCAGCTCGAATTGCAATCATTGCATCGCAAAAACGGTCTAATTCCTGCTTCGATTCGCTTTCGGTAGGTTCCACCATTACCGTACCAGCAACCGGCCAAGAAACCGTCGGCGCGTGATAGCCGTAATCCATCAATCGTTTAGCGATATCTTCAACTTCAATAGCCGCAGACTTTTTGAGTGATCGCAAATCTAGAATACACTCGTGCGCCACTAAACCCGCTTTCCCTTTGTACAAAACCGGATAATAAGATTCTAAGCGTTTTGCCATGTAATTAGCATTAAGAATTGCTACTTTTGTTGCCTCAGTTAAACCCACTCCTCCCATCATCCGAATGTACATCCAAGAAATAGGCAAAATGCTAGCACTTCCCCAAGGCGCTGCGGAAACAGCACCAACTGTTGACTGTTCACTGTTAACTGTTGACTGTTGACTGTTAAGAATAGAATGACTGGGCAAAAATTCTACCAAATGAGACATTACCCCAATCGGCCCCATTCCCGGCCCGCCGCCGCCGTGGGGAATACAGAAAGTTTTGTGCAAATTCAAGTGACAAACATCAGCACCAAAATCACCAGGGCGGCACAAACCAACTTGAGCATTCATATTTGCGCCGTCCATATAAACTTGTCCACCGCAGTTGTGGACAATCTCGCAAATCTCTTTGATTTCTTCCTCAAAAACGCCGTGCGTAGATGGATATGTCACCATCAAAGCCGCCAGTTCATTTTTGTGTTTTTCTGCTTTTTTATGTAAGTCAGCAACATCAATATTGCCCTGGGAATCGCACTCTACAGCAACTACTTTCATCCCCGCCATCACTGCGCTAGCCGGATTTGTACCGTGGGCGGACTGGGGTATCAAACATATATTTCGGTGAGATTCGCCTCGGTGTTCGTGGTATTGGCGAATAACTAACAAACCCGCGTATTCGCCTTGGGAACCGGCGTTTGGCTGCAAAGAAATTCCCGCAAAACCTGTGGTTTCTGCCAGCCACTGTTCTAGTTGCACGAACATCTTTTGATAGCCACGAGTTTGATCGCGGGGTGCAAAGGGATGTATCTTGCCAAATTCTGCCCAAGTCACGGGCATCATCTCTGCAGTGGCATTCAATTTCATTGTGCAAGAACCCAAGGGAATCATCGATGTATTTAGCGATAAGTCCTTGGCTTCTAAACGGTGCAAATACCGCAAAAGTTCAGTTTCTGAATGATAGCTGTTGAAAACTGAATGGGCGAGATAGCTGCTGGTGCGATCGCAAAAATCTGGTAATGTCAGATATAAGCTCAATGCGTCTGCATCCAGCGGAATGTTGAGAGCATTCTGCCCGTCCGCCCTGATATAATCTTTATCCTGTGCAAAAATTTTCCACAACTCTTGCACATCTTCAACGGTGACAGTTTCATCTAAAGTGATTCCCACTGTCGAATCATCGAAAACTCGGAGATTAATTTTGCGAATTTTAGCAGCTTCTAGAAGTTCTGACAGCGGTTTATCTCCCAATTCTACCCGCAAAGTATCGAAGAAATGTTGAGAACCAATTTTGTATCCGAAACTTCTTAAACCGGATGCCAAAAGTGCCGTTAAACTCCATACTTTCTCAGCAATGTCTTTCAGTCCAGACGGGCCGTGATAAACAGCATACATACTCGCCATCACTGCCAGCAAAACTTGAGCAGTACAAATATTGCTAGTAGCTTTTTCGCGGCGGATGTGCTGTTCGCGAGTTTGCAAAGCCAAGCGCAAAGCAGATTTGCCGTTGGCATCTTTAGAAACGCCGACAATTCGCCCGGGAACTTGCCGTTTAAACTCTTCTCGCGTGGCGAAATAGGCTGCGTGGGGCCCTCCAAATCCCATCGGCACTCCGAAGCGCTGAGTGCTTCCTACAGCTATATCCGCGCCGAATTCGCCGGGGGGTGTGAGCAAGCAAAGGCTCAATATGTCGGCGGCGACTGTGACTAATGCGCCGACTTCGTGTGCCGATCGAATAAAATCGGTATAGTCGTAAATTGCGCCGTCTGTGGCGGGGTATTGCAGGAGAGCGCCGAAGATTGTACGATCGAACTCAAAGCTTTGATGGTCGCCGACAATCACCTCAATTCCCAACGGCTTAGCGCGAGTTTGCACCACTTCAATAGTTTGAGGGTGGCAATCTTGGGAAACAAAAAACGCTTTTGCCCCCTTCTTGCTGGCGCCGTAACTCACCGCCATCGCTTCCGCCGCCGCTGTCCCTTCATCCAGCAAAGAAGCGTTGGCAATTTCCAAACCAGTGAGGTCAATTATCATGGTTTGGAAGTTCAGTAAAGCTTCCAATCGCCCTTGAGCAATTTCGGCTTGGTAGGGAGTGTAAGCTGTATACCAGCCGGGATTTTCTAGGATATTCCGCTGGATGACGGGGGGAGTGATGCAGTCGTGATATCCAGTGCCGATGTACGATCGAAATACCTGATTTTTTGCAGCAATTTCTTTCAATTCTGCCAAAGCGCTGTACTCGCTTTGCGCTGCGGGAAGTTGTAGGGGTGCAGAAATGCGAATCGCCGCTGGAACCGTTTTGTCAATCAACTCATCGAGGCTGGAAATGCCCAAAACATTGAGCATTTGCTGGATTTCGCTGGGTGTCGGGCCAATGTGGCGGCCCGCAAAACCATTGATGGAGGAAAGGTTTTGCTGCTGACTGGGTTCAAGTTGAGGGCTGTAGAGTACCAAGGCGGATTCTCCTGAATAGACTTTTGCTTCTTTGTTTGTAACATTTTGCTAAGAAAACCAGGAAGATTTTCTGCGTCTCTCAAAGTCCGACAGGGGTTGAAACCCCTGTCTCATAGCTAAAGTCGTCTTCAGACGACTAAGCAAGATTTTTTGCGTGTATCAAAGTCCGACAGGGGTTGAAACCCCTGTCTCATAGCTAAAGTCGTCTGAAGACGACTTTAGATTAAGCTGCACTTATCGCAACTCCCCGCGCAACTGGTTAGTATTTCAGTCGTCTTTAGACGACTTGTGCTAAAAGCCCCGTGGGTTTCAACCCCTGGCGGATTGCGGAATTATCAACGAGTCCTAGCCCCCAATTCCCACTCAAAACTCAAAACTCAAAACTACTCCCCTTCCACCATTTTGCGATACTCCGGGGCCGAGAAAGCCTCGTCTGCTTCGCTGGGATTGTCAACGCGCACTTTCAGCAGCCATCCAGCGCCATAGGGGTCTTCCGCCAAATTTTCGGGAGACTCTATAATGTCATCATTGCGTTCTACAACTGTACCGGTAACTGGTGCTTTCAAGTCTTCAACGGCTTTCACTGACTCGACTGTACCGAAAGCTTCTCCCTTTTCCAACCCTGCACCGACTTCTGGCAAATCTAGAAACACGATATCGCCGAGTTGGTCAACTGCAAAGGCACTGATGCCGATGGTGGCAATTTCGCCTTCGAGTCGGATGTATTCGTGGGTGTCTAGGTATTTCAGGTCATCGGGGTATGTTAGTGCCATGTCTTTTCTCGCAATAAAAAAGTATTAGTTAAATCTTATTCAACTATGAGCCTTTAGTGATGGCTAACTGGAACAAAAAAAATATTAAACGCTTGCTTTTTGGAGAATTTTCTGTCAAAAGACTGATGCTATCTATAATTTTTATTTACGCATTTCTGTGTTTTTACGGTTTCTTTTTTTCAGAACGGCTAATTTTTCAACCTCCCCCATCTAGTCAGAGTAATAGCAGGGAAGTTATCAAAGTTAGCTCAGCTAATGGCGTGAAAATTTCTACTGTTCATTTTCCTAACCCGCAAGCTCAATATACCATACTTTACAGTCACGGAAATGCGGAAGACTTGGACAGCATTTTGTGGCTACTCAGAGAGATTCGAGATAGCGGGTTTGCTGTGTTTGCCTATGATTATCAAGGTTACGGCACGAGCCAGGGAAAGCCTTCTGAGTATAATACTTATCGTGATATTGAGGCTGTTTACAATTATTTAACCCAACAGTTGGGAGTACCTGCAAAGCAAATTATTCTTTACGGGCGTTCTGTGGGGGGTGGGCCGGCAATAGATTTGGCGTCGCGGCAAAAAGTCGGCGGTTTGGTGGTTGAAAGTTCCTTTGTTTCGGCTTTTCGGGTGTTGACGCGGATTCCGATTTTACCCTTTGACAAGTTTGTGAATATTGATAAAATTGGCAAAGTGCGATCGCCTGTTTTGGTGATACATGGTAAGGCTGATGAGGTGGTGCATTTTTGGCATGGAGAGCAGTTGTTTGCAGCGGCAAAGCAGCCGAAATTGAATTTTTGGGTTGATGGGGCGGGTCATAATGATTTGATGGATGTGGCGGGCGATCGCTATGCTGCAACTTTGCGACAATTTGCTAAGCTAGTAGATGAGTCTTCTTGACCACAATTATGAGCAACGGGCTAGAAGCCCGTTCCACAACAACACATACACTTACACTTTATTGTGAACCATTGCTGTGAGCAACTCCCCTGAATTAATGCTCACCTACTTAAGTTAAATGGGGCGATTTTGCGATCGATAAAATGGTTTTTTCACCACACTAGCCGGATAGTTTTTTCCGCGAATTTCGACCTCTAATTGCTGACCGATTTTAGCTAATTTTGCCGGAACAACCGCGAGGCCCACTGCCCGATTCAAAGTAGGCGATAATGTACCGCTTGTAACTTCTCCTACTTTTTCGCCTTCACATATTACGGGATAACCGTGGCGCGCAATGTGCCGCCCCTGCATTTCTAACCCTACCAACCGCTTGGATACTCCACTCGCTTTTTGCTGTTCCAAAACCTCACGGCCAATAAAATCGCCTTTGGTGTCGAGGTGAACAACCCAACCCAATCCAGCTTCTAAAGGCGTGATATTGTCGTCGATATCTTGACCGTAAAGAGCCATTGCTGCTTCTAAACGCAACGTATCCCTCGCGCCCAAACCGCAGGGCACAACGCCAGCAGCTAACAATTTTTGCCACAGTTGTTTTCCTATTTCGGCATCCACCATGATTTCAAACCCATCTTCGCCGGTGTAACCAGTTCTCGCGATAAAACTCGGCTGTCCCAACAGATTTGTTTCTAAGTGACCGAATGCCTTAATTGGTGAGAGGTTGTCTTCCACAAAAGGCTGGAGATAGTTAACAGCTTCTGGTCCTTGAATGGCAATTAAAACTTTATCTTCGGAGAGGTCTGTAAAACTGAGTTCGCTCAATTCTAAGTGAGTGGTGATCCATGCTTTGTCGGCGAGGCGAGTGGCGGCGTTGACAATGATTACTGCACGTTCTTCGCTAGTGATAGGGTCTGGTTCTTGGCAGTAGAAAATAATGTCGTCTAAGATGCAGCCTTTGGCATTTAGCAAGACTGTATATTGAGCTTGACCGGGTTGCAAGCGGCTCAAGTCTGAGGGTACTAAGGGTTGAAATTTTTCTATTACTTGTTTCCCTCTCAAACCAAATTTTCCCATGTGGGAAATGTCGAACATTCCTGCTTGCTGTCGTACTGCTTGGTGTTCGCTGCTGATGCCTGCGTACTGCACCGCCATCTCCCACCCGGAAAAGGGCACCATTCGGCCTTTGAGTTCTAATGATAGGTCGTACAGAGGCGTGCGGGCAAGTTGGCTCGGACTCTCTGGATTGCTGGGTTCAGTTGACTTTGCCACAGGTAGCGCTTTGGTTGCGGGTAGACTGTTTTGATTTTACGGGAAAATTGGTTTTCGCGGTGTGTGGCGCGATCGAATTTAACGACACGGCAATGGTGTTTAGGTACCAGTCGCGATCAAATTTAAGCACACGCTGGTACTGTTTGGGTACAAATTAGGACACAGCAGTGATGTATCCCTAATCTTAATTTATGGAGAATAGCGGGCTCGAACCGCTGACCCCTACAATGCCATTGTAGTGCTCTACCAACTGAGCTAATTCCCCTTTCTTTTCGCGCTCTCAATCATGCCTTAACTGGCCAATATTTGTCAAGCTTTTTGAGGAAATTAGTTTTGAACCCTGGATTGGCAAGGCTTTCGGTTTTTTTTCCAAAAAAGTCTCCTCGCTTCTGGACAATGGTCAATCCCCTACTATGATCTAGTAAGTGTGTTGCGATATTTCGGTCAAATGGCTCAAACAAGACCCCATGAGGAAGTAGACGACTAGCAGAGCGGCGGCTGAGACCGCAACTAGGGTGCCGGCTAGCATTAGTGAAAATTCCCGTTGCGCGATCGCCTCCTGCATTAAGTGCAAAGACCAGGCAACGAGGGCAACGTCAATTATTAAAATAGAAACCAGCATAAGTTACGATTTGTAACAGCTTACCTATTGTAACAAAACTTTTCGCTCAGTGCAGATAAGCTCAGGCGTATTTAACTTTTGCTGTAAAACCCGAAGGGAGCAGCGGAAAGCTACTGAGAAAAAATGATAGCTTTTATTGATAATTACAATATGCAAAGTAAATGAGAGCTAGCTCAGCTTTAGATGTGGCGTTTTTGACTCTTGAGCCAGCGATTAAGAGCGGGATACGTGCACTTCACACGCTTTTTTGAGGGGTCAGGGTGCGATCGCTATTCTCGCCAAACCCTTACTTTCATAGCTTTAGCCTTTATCGACTTGTTTTGATTTCAAATTTTCCACTATTTGAGCAATCAGTGGACGATAAATGGTGTTATCTAAGTGTTCCTTGTACCACTTCTTATAATTCCCACTATTACAGCTTATTCCAGGCTTATGAAGTACACCGCGCTCTCACGGGGCTTCTTTACAGTTCTCGCATCATGAGTGATTCTGTTCAAAAAACCCGGTTGATCGCGCTCTACATCTATAGGAAATATGCTGTATCCCTCTTCTGTCACTAAGCGGCAGAATAAAATAATAATTCATTCTCATTTATCAAGTAAGAGAAGGGATTTGGGTAAAAATTCATTAACGATATTAATTGACCCAAGCCTGTAGATAATTGTGGAATAGGAAAAAAATTTATCCATTTTTGTATAAAGTTAAAGCTAATTAAAGCTTGTAGTATTAATCAATACTCCGGACAGTTTTTAAATAGGGATGCGCTCGAAATAAAGCACAAAAGCGAAAAAAGTGAGTGCAATCTGAACCCAAAATAAATAGAAATAAAAAACGGCGTTCTTTTAGGTTAAAATATAAAAATACACAAGCTTAATAGATTGCCTTATGAAGATTATTGAAGAATCCATCTTTACAATAAATCCCGGGGATGAGTCAACCCCCAAAGAAGTTTTTAGTCACTTTATTTTAAACTATTTTGGTTGTCGAGGGCAAGGTCAATTTCACGAATCTCAGTCGTTATAGTTATTTGATAGAAAAAAACTACCGTCGTCACTTTCTCAAAAGCTTTAAATTTCCACAATTTACTCAATATTTTCTTGAACTTGCTTTGAATCCTGAACACACAGTCATTGCTGTTATTGAGGGTTATTTTTTGAGAAAACGTGGCCCAAAAACTGACGGTAAAGCTTATTTTTATAATGGTGTAGCTGGTAAATCGGAACAGGGGTGGGAAATTGCTGTGATTTCTATTGTAGAAATTGAGAGTCGTTTATATTATAGCTTAAGCGTACAGCAAACTCCATCACGTCCTCAAATAAAGCCCGTGAAAAAACTGCCAGAAAATCAGAAGAATTGCTGGTCAAAAAACACTCGCCAAAAACAGGACTCTCAAACTTCAAAGCCTGACATCACAAGAGTTAATGACTATGCACAACATTTGAATAATACTCGTTATTTCTTCCCAACTTTTGTATGTTGTTTGGTCGCTGATGGCTATTACTACCGCTCTAAATTCTGGGATGCTGTGCGGGAGTTAAATTTAGACTTTATTAGCAAGCTAAGAGTTAATGCTAATTGACGCTATCTTTATACAGGCGAACAAAATAAACTGGGAACTCCTCGTAAATATGATGACAAGGTTGATTGCCATGATTGGAGTCGTCTTAATTTTGTTAAATAAATAAAACCGGGAGTTTCAATCTCTACATTGATTTTAGGCGAGTTGTTGTTTAAATTGCCAAATTAGTTTGGCTTGTATCTCTGAAGTTCAAGCCAACGGCCAAATCACAAATGCTTTATTATTTAGCACTGATGTTCACCTACCTCCCGAACAAATTGTTGAGTATTATCAGGCTCGTTTCCAGATTGAATTTATTTTTCGTGATGCCAAGCAATTTACGGGATTGTCTGATTGTCGAGCTCGTCATTTACCACAGCTTGATTTTCATTTTAATGCCAGTCTTATTTCCTTAAATTTAGCCAAACATCTACTCTATAGTTGTCATTCATCTGCCAAGTCGTTTGTGTTTTCAATCTGTTCTTATAAACGGTGGGAATTCAATAAACACTTACTTTTTACTTTTATTTATAAGTGAGGTTTAGACCCGGATTTGATTTAAAATCATCCTGATATTCCTTCAGTCTTGTCTTATGATACTTTAGCTGCCTAAAAACTGTCGTATTGTTATATCACAACTCATCTTTCTGATAAATGCTATACCACAAAGCGTGTTCCGCCGAAGTCCCAAGATTCACTTAACTCATAAAATTTTAACTCTCATAAACCTCGCCATTTTTGCGAGTAAAAATCCAACTATTCCCGTTAGCTTTCGCAATTAGATCGTCATCGGGATATTCGGCACTATCTCCCGGAGTGCGATCGCCAATTTCGAGATAAACAACATCTGCATTCGAGCGGTTAACTAAATGATGCCCATCTGAATCCCCCGCCCGAAAACCCGCGGCCATACCCGGTGTCAGCACTTGCTCTCCCGAATTTGTAATCAGAGTAACTTCCCCTTCCAGAACATAGATTAACTCATCTTGGCGGGTATGCCAGTGCCTGAGAGCAGAACAACTTCCCGGCGCAAGTCTCACCCAATTTACCCCAAAATTATGCAATCCGGCCGCATCGCCCAAGCGTTTTTTAACTCTCCCCGCAACAGCAGATTGGAATTGCTGAGGGTACTTGGAACCCGTAATTTCCGGCAGATTTTTAGAATCAATAATCATATAACAAAGCTGACAGCAGTTGTGAGTTTTCTCTTCTTTCTCTTGCTTGGCGTCCTAGGGTTTACGCGCGGCTTCGCCTAACGCGCCTTCGCGGTTCGTTTTTCTGTTTTTATTATTACAAAACACGCTTAAATTCAAGATAAATACAATTTTATAGCACTTACCAGATCCCCGCCACTCTCGCCTCCCACCTCCGACAGTTCCCGGAAGTCATTAAGAATGTGTTATAAATATTGAGATTCATTAAGAAATATTGCTCAAATGCTCGTTTCCCCCTCCGGCGTCAGCAAACTCAAAGAATCTTTAAAAGAAAAAGTATTCTTTGGGAATGAGCCAACCCCCGAACTCATAGCCATCTTACTGATTTACTTTGTCCAAGGCATTCTCGGACTCGCCCGCTTAGCCGTCAGCTTCTTTCTCAAAGACGAACTAGGTATGAGTCCGGCAGAAGTCTCGGCAATGCTGGGCGTCGTAGCCCTGCCTTGGATTATCAAACCCGTGTTCGGCTTCATGTCCGACGGTTTGCCGATATTCGGCTACCGCAGACGCCCTTACATCGTTCTCTCCGGGCTGCTGGGAACCTTAGCATGGGTGAGCCTCGCAACAATTGTACACACACCGCTTGCAGCTACAGGCGCGATCGCCCTGAGTTCCCTCTCCCTCGCCGTCAGCGACGTAATCGCCGACTCCCTGGTAGTCGAAAGGGCTAGAAAAGAATCCGTTACCGACGCCGGTTCCCTGCAATCCTTGTCTTGGGGTGCTTCAGCCCTCGGCGGACTAATTACAGCCTACCTCAGCGGTTCCCTGCTGCAACACTTCAGCACCCACACAATATTTTTAATCACCGCATCTTTCCCGCTAATTGTATCAGCAACAGCTTGGTTAATTGCCGAAGAAAAAACCAACAAAAGAACCGACTTTGAAACTGTCAAAGACCAACTAAAACAACTAAAGCAAGCTGTTACCCAAAAAACAATTTGGCTGCCCACCGCCTTTCTCTTCCTCTGGCAAGCCACCCCAAGCTCAGACTCCGCCTTCTTCTTTTTCACCACCAACGAATTAGGCTTTCAACCAGAATTTCTCGGCCGAGTGCGCCTCGTTACCAGCATTGCCGCCCTCGCCGGCGTCTGGCTGTTTCAACGATTCCTCAAAACAGTTCCATTTCGAGTGATTTTTGGCTGGTCAACGGTCATTGCGACTGCTTTGGGGATGACTACTTTATTATTAGTAACTCATGCCAACCGAGCTTTAGGAATTGACGATCAATGGTTCAGCATTGGAGACAGCCTGATCCTGACAGTAATCGGACAAATTGCTTATATGCCAGTGCTGGTACTCTCCGCGCGCTTGTGTCCCCCAGGCGTCGAAGCAACTTTATTTGCACTGCTAATGTCAATCACAAATTTAGCAGGACTTTTGTCCCACGAGGGCGGTGCACTTTTAACCCACTTGCTAGGAATTACCGATCGCAATTTCGATAACCTCTGGCTGCTAATTGTCATCACAAACCTGTCCACACTTCTGCCGCTACCGTTCTTAAATTGGCTGCCCGCCGACAGTACAGAAAGCCGCGATCAAAACAATCAAAAGTCTCTTCCCGTATTAGAACCAGAAATGGGCAGTTCCAAACCTGGTGGACAGCATTTCATGCCCGAATACTTTCCCGACTTAGTACCAACAGTAAGGTCACAAAGCCGCACCGCAGATAGCAAATAAAGGAAGGCACACACGGATTTTGACACGGATACATGGATGAATTTAACTGTGTTTCCCAATTCTCCGACTTTCCTTCTCTCTGCGCCCTCTGTTTTCTCTGCCGTTAAATCAATAAAAGCTTATTATACCCATGCAAAAATTACAGATTTCACAACCTCAAACAGCAGCCACAAAATCATCCTACGATCGCACAGACTGGCAGCGCGGCTACGAATCTCAACCCAACGAATCCGACTACTGGATTGACGACATAGAAGGCGAAATCCCCCCCGGCTTGCAAGGCACATTCTTTCGCAACGGGCCCGGATTATTGGATGTCAACGGCCAGCGCATCCACCATCCGTTTGACGGCGACGGGATGGTTTGTGCGATCGCAATATCCGAAGGCCGCGCCCATTTCCGCAACCGATTCGTCCGCACAGAAGGCTATCTCGCCGAACAAGAAGCCGGAAAAATTCTCCACCGAGGCGTTTTCGGCACACAGAAACCGGGCGGCTGGCTAGCCAACATCTTTGATGTCAAAATCAAAAACATTGCCAACACCAACATTATTTATTGGGGCGACAAACTCCTAGCGCTTTGGGAAGCCGCAGCACCCTACAGACTAGACCCGCGCACCTTAGAAACACTCGGGTTAGACACCCTAGACGGCATTTTACAACCCGGTGAAGCCTTCGCCGCCCACCCGAGAATTGAAAAAGGGAAAAATGGCAAAGGAGACAGATTGGTAAACTTTTCTGTCAAGCCCGGTTTGTCGAGTACCATCACGATTTACGAACTCGACGAAAGCGGCAAACTTTTGCAGCGTCACGCCCATGCAATACCGGGTTTTGCCTTCCTGCACGACATGGTAATTACCCCGAATTACTGTATATTCTTCCAAAATCCCGTCTCATTTAATCCTCTACCATTCGTGTTAGGATTGCGGAGTGCTTCCCAGTGCATTCAATTTTCGCCAAACAAGCCAACGCAAGCAATTTTAATTCCCCGCAACGGCACTGACGAGGTAAAGATATTAGAAACTGAACCTTGTTTTGTCTTCCACCACTGCAACGCTTGGGAAGAAGGAGACGAAGTTTTTGTTGACTCAGTTTGTTACGAATCATTTCCCACTGTAGAGGCGGACGGCGATTTTCGGGAGGTTGATTTTGAGAGCGTTCCAGCGGGGGAATTGTGGCGGTTTAAGTTAAATTTGCAAGACAAAACGGTACAGCATCAAGTTGTTGAAACTAGGTGCTGCGAGTTTCCCACTTTGCATCCGAATAATGTCGGACAACCTTACCGATATCTTTACATCGGTGCTGCTGATGCTCCCACTGGGAATGCTCCTTTGCAAGCTATTCTCAAAATGGATTTCGTGACTGGTGAAAGGCAAATTTGGAGTGCGGCACCACGCGGTTTTGCGGGGGAACCGGTGTTTGTTCTCCGTCCCGATGCTGTTGCTGAGGATGACGGCTGGCTGCTACTTTTAATGTATGATGCAGCTCATCATCGATCGACCTTAGTGATTTTAGATGCTCGCGACATCACCAAAGGGCCCCTAGCGCGCTTGCATTTAAAACAGCACATTCCCTACGGTTTGCACGGAAGTTTCACACCAAATGTACTGCTTCCTATCGGTTCGTAGTTCGGCTACTATGGGCGGGCAGGATGCCCACCCTACAAAAAAGAAAATTGAACTCTTGTGGAACAGGCATCTTGCCTGTTCCTAAACAAGTAATTGAGAATGGTCTAATATCTCACTTTTAACCGAATTTAGCTATGAGCCAGGGGTTTACACCCCTGGCTGACTGACTGCGGAGAGTGCGGGAAATACTAACAACAATTTACACAGAAAAATCCATAGTAAATGCAAACAGTCAACAAATTTAATCTAAAAAAAATACTTATTTTAATTTGCAGTCTGGTCGCAATTTTCGCAATCATCTTATCTATTTACTCTCACAACGCTAACGCCCAAGAGCCTTACAATCCATCTCCCGAAATCGTTGTAGCGTCCAAAGGCTTGGTTGAGGTCAAAATGACGTTAATTGGTGTCGATCCCATTAAAAACGAATTAGAAGCCCGCTTGCAGTTTGAACTCAAAGGTATTTATAAAAAAGGGCCGACTTACCCGGCTCAAGACTTGTTAATGACAGTTAACGGCGCAAATGTACAGGATTCGGAAATTACCTTTAAAGAAGGCAAACCGATGATTGTTCCTGCATTAAAGTTTAACTTAGTAAAGGGAAAAATTAATAATTATCCGTTTGACAAGCACATTGCTAAAGTAGCTATTTCGATCGACCCGCTGCCTTCGATTGGGAAAAAGTTTGCTCCATTTGAACTGAATCCCGTGCCGCTGGAATTTAATTTTCATGCCGATGTTCCAGGCTTCGACATCAGTTATAAGCCGATGGAAGAGAATTCCTCTATCTTTATTTATATCGATGTTTCTGCAACTCGCTCCATCCCGGTGAAGTTCTTTGCTTTAGTGATTATTATCATCATGTGGGTGCTGTCAATTATGGCGCTTTTGCTAGCATTAAAAGTTATGAAATCAGGCAAGTTGCCGGAAGTTGGAATGCTGAGCTGGACTGCTGTGATGCTGTTTGCTTTTCCCGCTATTCGCAATGCTCAGCCGGGAGTGCCGCCAGTGGGAACTGCCAGCGATTTCCTTTCGTTTTTTTGGACGGAAATTATTGTTGTTGTGGCGTTAGTGATTATCGGTAGCTGTTGGTTGAAGCGGTATCATCCGCCGATGGAATGATTTTAGATTTTAGATCTTAGCTTGGAAAAATTCACCCCAGAGTTAAATCAGGGGGCTTCTACGCTGGATGCTTTCAATTAACAGCCAACAGTCAACTGTTAACTAAATTCCAAGATTCAATTTTTGATTTCTAAATTCTCAATATCCTTTGCGGGTACACCCAAACCGCGCAAGATAGTAAAAGCAATAATTCGATATCCCGACGGATTGGGATGAACTCCATCTGCGGCTAACAAATTCAGAGTCTTGCCCGCGTGTTTTTGATACGTGCCGATAACTTCCCGACAAGGCCCATTCAAATCGATAAACAAGCACTGATTCTGCAACGCAATTTCTCGCATCGCGGCAATATACTCTTGCAACCTGCGATTTTCTGGGCCGTCGAGAATTTCGCCGATAGGAGTAGGAGAAAGCAGTACAACTCGAATTCCTGCGGCTTTCGCCGCCAACACCATTTGAGTTATTTTCTCCCGATATTCTGCCAGTGGCACTCCCTGGGGCAATTTGCCTTGCGGATAAAACTGACGGTTTTGGAAGTCGAAGAAAGCGTGCCAAACGTCGTTGACTCCGACATTAATCATCACTAAATCTGGCTTTTGGTCGATCGCATCTTTCTGGAAGCGGGCTTGCATATCCGTCGCCCTATTACCGGAGATTCCGGCGTTGACGATTTCGATTTTGCGATCGGGATAAAGGGCATTCAGATAGCGTTGCAGCAGCCAAACGTAACCTCCAGGGTATTTCCCAGCCTCGGTGATGCTGTCGCCCACTGTCACAATTTTGCGCTTGCCGGCGAGCACGTTTTGGATTTCTGGTGGCGGCGTTGCTTCGGATAGGGATTCTTTAAACACGGGAATTAAGGAGTGAGGAATGTTGAAGGCGATAACAGCAGCTATTACGGCGAGGGCAAGTCTAATTAAAACTTGCCTCAGCCGGGATTTGGGACTGGGCGATAGCCCATTGGGAGACATTACGCAGATTCCTAATAAAAATCTAACTATTGATGTATGCAATAATATTATCCATTTTTGGTTTTTTTGTCACTTATTTCAATAACTCAGTCCAGGACTAACAAAAACCTGGTTTCGACGCCAAATCGGAAGTTATAAGCCTTAAGGCAGGAAGCTGGTTGTTGACCCCGCCTGCGTAAGTTGTACACGTGAAATTACAGAGAGTTTTGTCGCCCCGATCTGTGGGTGTAATTCCAATCACAAAAAAAATCGCAAAATGTCACATGATTTTTGCTACTTAGAGCACATCTTTAAAAGGGAAGCGCGGTTTATAATATTCATATGTTCAGGGAACAAGTTTTCATGCGAGGTTAAAGCAATGGTAGCAAATTCAAATTTTTTATATCCTCAAAATCGCTATTACGGTGAAGTAAAGCCAGAGAATTTGGTATTTAATGCGAATTTACAAGAGTTTTCTCAGCGAGTGGGTTACATCAGTTCCTTGACATCTAACGGTAAAATCTCTGTGGAACAGGCATTTACTCAAATACAAAAACTTTGGGAAGAGGTGGAAAACTCGAAAAAGCAGTTGGGAATTGGCGAAAATCCCTTTTCAGCTTGAATAATTAGCGGTTGGCTTGGAAGTTGAGTTACGCGCCATTGATGCCGATCGATTAATCGAGAGCTTAAAATCAAAAAGTAGCTAGTGGCGATCGAGCTTTTTGCCTATGAGTTCCGATTTAGTACCCCTCCTTCCCAAAGTATCCGTCGGCCGCCGCGCTGCGGCCCTCTGCATAGACGGAATCGCAGTTTGGCTGCCCAGTTTGCTTCTGGGCAATAATGCGATCGTCCAAACCATATTTTTTGTCCTGCTGTGGCTGATCATGCGCGTAGCCATCGTCAGGAAAAACCAAGGTCAAAGTCTGGGGCGCTGGGCCTTGGACATGAAAATTGCCGATACCAGATTCCAACGAACTCCCGGAGTGCAAGAACTGTGCAAGCGCGAGGCATTGCTGGGCTTTTGCGCGGCATTAGCCTTCGCAGGTATAGCTGGGCTCACATCTACCAACGCCGCCGTCTTGCTGCTGATGCTGCCCCTGGCGATCGACTGTAGCGTTGCCCTCAACTCCGGCGAAAGGTTTCCCCAAGCTTTTCACGATCGCATCGGCGGGACGATGGTCGTCGGAACCCGCCGCGGCTACTCCCTCGACATCAAAGTTAGAAGATTGCTTGACCAAGTGCAGAGCAATGTGAGAAGATAATAAATTGTGTTTAAATTAGTCGAAATTTATTTAGAATTATGGCTAAAGGCGTCCGCATCATAATTACTCTAGAGTGTACTGAGTGCCGTACAAACGTAAGCAAACGCTCCAAAGGCGTCTCTCGGTACACCACCACCAAGAACCGTCGTAACACGACGGCGCGGCTAGAACTCAAAAAGTTCTGCCCCCACTGCAACCAGCACACTGCCCACAAAGAGATCAAGTAGTGATTAGTCATTAGTCCTTAGTCATCAGTCATCAGTTGTTGGCAATTGATATTGATCGGCGAAAAGCAGATAATTAACCAATGCTTTCCTGACGGCTAGCAACTAACGGCTAATAACTAAAAACTCACAATCAACAGTCAACAAACAACAGTCAACAAACAACAAACCATGACTTATTTTCGCCGGCGCGTTTCGCCCATCAAACCAGGAGACCCGATCGACTACAAAGATGTCGATTTGCTCAAAAAATACGTCACAGAACGCGGTAAAATTTTGCCCCGCCGGATTACCGGTTTGACGGCTAAACAGCAGCGAGACCTGACCAGAAGCATCAAAAGAGCAAGAATTGTAGCTTTGATGCCCTTCGTAAACCAAGAAGGTTAACAGGATTTGGGATTTTGGGTTTTAGATTTTGGACTGGGAATAAGACTTGCGCGAAAAAAACGTCTTTCTGTCATTAATTGTGCAGCAAGAATGCAGCGAAATAATCGCGAAATAGGGTTAAGAGTCGCCGCAGCGCAAGTCTTAATCACAAGTCAAAAGTTAAAAAAAAAGCAAGAAGAAAAAACAACTTTTTAGATTTTAACTTTCAAAATTGACCAGAAAAATTGCCAATATCCAAAATCTAAAATCGCAAGCTCGAAACTCGATAAGTGGCTACTGTAAAAATCCAAAATCTCAAATATAAAGCTGGCAAGTGGAGAAGGGAACGTTAGTAGAATTTAGAGTGCACGGCGACCGCCGTCTGGCAGTTGCCGATCGCCCCGACGGCAAGAAAAACTGGGTCGTGGTAGACGAAAACGGTCAACCGCACAGCATACCGCCCAAACAAATCACCTACGAAGTAGTCGGAGAAACTTACAAACCCTCCGATATTCCCAAATTTCTCAAAGAAGTAGAAGCCTACTCAGATCCGTCGAGTTTGGAAGTAGCTTGGGAACTTTTAGTCGGGGACGGAGAAACGACAGATCCCGAAGCCCTGGCAATGCTGCTATTTTCGGAACGCAGTCCGGCCCAGTGTTACGCGGCTTACTGTTTGCTATCAACAGACAAACTGTATTTCAAACAAAAGGGCGATCGCTACGAACCGCGATCGGCCGCCCAAGTAGCCGAAATCAAACACCAGCAAGAAGTAGAACAGCAGCGACACCAAGAATCCCAAGGATTTTGGGATCGAGTCAAACAGCGGCTGGCAGGGGAAAATGTAGATTGGGAACACAGCGATCGAACTCGCCTCGACGCCCTAGAACGCTTTGCCCTCCTCGGAGAAGAAGCAACGCACCGCACCCCAGCCTTAGAAACTTTAGCCAGCTTACAACGATCCGAAAACCCCGAAGCAGCATTTGGCCTCCTAGTCGATCTCGGCCTGTGGAGTACCCACGAAAACCTGTTTTTGCGGCGCAGCCAAATTCCCCTACAATTCTCCGCAAAGGTATTAGAAGTGGCCCAACGCTGCCTAGAAAATCCCCCAACCGACTCCGACACAAATCGTCTCGATTTAACTCACCTCAAGGTTTACACGATCGACGACGAAAGCACCACGGAAATCGACGACGGCCTCAGCTTAGAATTCCTCGAAAACGGCCAGCAGCGCCTGTGGATACACATCGCCGATCCCACCCGCCTGCTTTCCCCCGGAGACGAACTCGACCTCGAAGCCAGAAAGCGCACCACTACGGTTTACCTGCCCACGGGAATGATCCCCATGTTTCCCCCAGCTTTGGCAACCGGGCCGATGAGTTTAATTCAAGGCAAAGAGTGCAGCGCCCTCAGCTTCAGTGTCACCTTAGACGAAATCGGCGCGGCTCAAGATTACAGCATCCACATCAGCACCATCAAACCCACCTACCGCTTGACCTACGATGACGTAGACGAAATGCTGGAGTTGGGAATCGAAGCAGAACCGGAAATAGCAGCGATCGCCTCAGCAGCAAAACTGCGCCAAAAATGGCGGGAAGCCCAAGGCGCAATCAGTATTTTCATGCCCGAATCCGTCATCAAAGTCAACGGCGACGATATCAAAATCCACGTCATCGACGACTCCACAGCCCGGATGCTAGTAGCCGAAATGATGATTTTAGCAGGCGAACTAGCCGCCCGCTACGGTCAAGCTCACAGCCTACCAATACCCTACCGCTATCAGCCGCAGCCCGAACTCCCTCCCGATGAAGAACTGCTAGCTGTACCTGCAGGCCCCGCCCGCGCTTGCGCCGTGCGTCGGTGTATGCCCCGCAGCGAAATGGGCCTTACCCCCGGACGCCACGCCGGCTTGGGTTTGGAATTATACACTCAAGTTACTTCCCCGATCCGCCGCTATACCGACTTGCTGACTCACTTCCAAATCAAAGCCCACCTGCGGGGCGAACCCCTGCCTTTTTCCGCTGAAGAAATACAGGACATCGTGATGTGTCTCGGCACCGCAGTTAAAGAAGCATCCACCGTCGAACGCCAAACTAACCGCTATTGGGGATTGGAATATTTGCGGCGCAACCCAGACGAAGTTTGGGAAGCTTTAATGCTGCGCTGGTTGAGGGAAGACAGCAATCTGGGATTGATTTTATTGGAAGAGTTGGGTTTAGAATTGGCAATGCGATTTGGTCGATCGGTCGAAATAGGCGATCGGCTAGAAGTCAAAGTCACCCACTGCGATCCGCGATCGGATGTCATTAACTTCCAAGAAATGATATTTGAAGCCGCACAATAGGATTTTAGATTTTAGATTTTGGATTGGAAAAATCTGTGTTGAAGGCTGAAACTGAGGATAAATCTCGTTTTTAGTCGAGTTTCTGACCCCCTCGCATCCCCCTTGTCAAGGGTAGGGGGGTAAAAAAGATGATGGTTTCATATCTAGTCCTGTAAAATAATCGTAATTCTGGTCAAGGCTAGTTCATCCCCGATCTGTAATATAAGCCAGAAATCCCGTAAACCCGCCCCGACCAAAATATTGGGGTCGATCGACTCGACATCATATCCGATCCCAGACGGGCAATACTTTTGACGTTAAATTGACACGCTTTGCTATCTCCTCTCTTCCTCCGTGTCCTCTGTGTCCTCTGCGGTTAATAAAAAAACTTCAGCATTGTAAAAATTGGAAGTTTTTACCCCCACCTAGTAATCTAAAATCTAAAATTTAAAATTTAAAATCCCCAAATGCCCAATTCAATTAGCCAAGTTCAGCCACCGCTGGAATTCATACCCCCAGCCTACAACCCGCTAGTGATGCAAGGCTGCCAGCAAATACTCCCCTGGTGGCTGCGATTTCGGACGAGTATCAGCCAGGTTCAAGCCGAAAACGTCGAAACCCTCGCCGAACTATTCCACCAATTTCAAAATCAGAAAGTTCGCTTCTTGCTAGCCTTCCGCCACCCCAACTCAGACGATCCCTACTGTTTGGGACAACTAATTTGGAAACTCGTTCCCCAGGCAGCGCGGGCCAAAGGCATTCCCCTGCAATTCCCCGTACATTCGCACTTTATCTACGATCGCGGCATTCCCCTGTGGGCCGGTGCGGGAGTCGGCTGGTTGTATGCCCAACTCGGTGGCACTCCGATTGTTCGCGGGAAGATCGATCGCGTCGGATTGCGATCTGCCCGCAATTTATTTGCCAACAGCCAATTCCCGATCGCCGCCGCCCCAGAAGGCGCCACCAACGGTCACAATGAAATAGTTAGTCCCCTCGAACCGGGAATTGCTCAAATGGGTTTCTGGTGCGTTGAAGATTTGCTGAAAGCCGGACGCACTGAAAAAGTTTTAATTGTGCCGATCGGCATTCAATACCGCTATGTCAACCCACCTTGGCAACCCCTAGAAAAACTTTTAACTCAATTAGAAATCGATTGCCGACTGCCACCCTTAGAACGCACCGATCTCGCTAATTTAGAGACCGCAAATCCCGATTCCGAAAACCACAATCACAAATTCCAATATCTGCGTCTGATTCGACTGGGCAGCCATTTATTAGCAGTAATGGAAGAGTTTTACAGCCGTTTTTATCATAAAAACTTACAGCCTGAAACATCTATTTTAACATCATTATCGCTACCAGAAAAAACGGGAAATGATTCTGGAAATGAAGTAATGATGGCTCGACTGAAAGCCCTGTTAGACGTGGGTTTGCAAGTAGCAGAAGAATATTTTAACTTAAAGCCCAAAGGCAGTTTAATAGACCGCTGCCGCCGTGTGGAACAAGCAGGCTGGGATTATATTTATCGAGAAGATATTAAAGATATTGCAGCACTTTCTCCCTTAGAAAGAGGATTAGCCGATCGCCTCGCTGAAGAAGCAAGTCTTCGGATGTGGCACATGAGACTTGTAGAAAGTTTCGTGTCCGTCACGGGCAGGTACGTCGCAGAACAACTGACAGCAGAACGTTTGGCAGAAACAACTTTACTGCTGTGGGACGTACTGGCTCGCATCAAAGGGGGAAATCCTTTCGGCAGACCGAAGTTGGGCAAACAGCAGGTACAAATGACCGTGGGCGAACCCATATCAGTGAGCGATCGTTGGGATCGATATCAAACCAGCCGCAGGTTAGCAGTTGCCGAACTCACTCAAGACTTGCAATCAGCTTTAGAAGCAATGATTAAATCTTAATTAGTCAGAGAAGGAAGAGCTTCTAGGGAAGAAGGAATATATATTTTTATTCACTACGTTTTTTTGTGGTGAATTATAAACAGATTGTTATAAACTTTTGGAATAGGTCTAATGAACCGCAAACGCTCGCTCGACAATGAACCAATAAAAATTAGCGATGACTAACAAACCTATCGATTTGTCTACTAACTCAATTAAAGTAAAACTGCTGAATAATTTAGCGCAGGAATTGCTCACACCGCTCACTTCTGTCCTCGGCATGGCAAGCGTGTTGAAACAAGAAATTTATGGCCCCTTAACGAGCAAGCAAAAAGAATATATTGACGTGATCCAAGACAGCAGCCGCTCTTTGCGATCGCTAGTTGAAGAAATTTTGGAACTGGCAGAACTAGATGATTCCGCTTTCACCTTGAAGCGAACCGCAGTCGATATAGAAACTTTGTGCCAGCAGGTGGTGACAATCCTGTCGTCGGCAGCAAGTAGACGAGAGCAAGAAATTAATTTGTCGATGGGGCCCGGGTCGCGCATCTGGTTGGTAGATAAAGATAAGGTTCAGCAAATGCTGCACCACTTAATTTTTAGCATTATTCAATCTGCTGGGGCAGGCAGCGTGATTCGAGTCCACGTTTCTCGGAAAGAAGACGGTATCAACATCGGAGTTTGGGTTTTTCATCCTTGGTTAGGGGAAAGTTTGCCCCATGCTAAACTCTACACCGACTACTTGTTGAAGGCCGGATCTGGTAGCGGTTCGCCATCGAACTCCGAAATCGACTCCGAGGGAGTCGAAGCGCAACTCCCGACACAGGGTTCGCAGCGATTAACGCTGGCGTTTTCTGAGTTGGCGGCTTTGGTGGCCCAGAATGCCGAGGATACCGCACCGGTGTTAGCTGGTTACGGGGCGCGGGAACGCTTGGGGCTGCTGCTTTGCTGCCAATTGGTGGAAATTCAAGGCGGCCAACTCTCGATTCAAGGCGCCCCGGAATCTGGATATCGCTACGTGCTCTGGCTGCCCTGCACAAATGCTACGGAATTGTTGGAAGGCTAAAGAAGGAAGAAGGAAGTTCGGCAACGGATTTTCTAACGGATGTAACGGATGGAAAGAAGAAGGAAGAAGAAACAAGTCATTTGTTAATTAATACTGAGATGTTGCACCATTCTCAATAAGGCTTTTATTCGCGGACTCGCGTGCCCCACCCACAAGAAATTTATTCTTTGTGGAGCCGACCAGAAAAGCCTTAAGGGAGAATGGTGCAAGATTGGAGTTACTATCAATTGTCGATGCTTTTAGACTCAATTCCCAATTCCCAATTACCAATAATCAATCTAAAAATGAATTCAGTTTGGCAACAGTTAACTCTGGCAAATTTGCCGCTCTCTCAGTGGCAAAGTAGAAGTTATTTATTCAATTTGGCGATCGGCTCTTTACGCAGTTGGCGGCAGAGTAGCTGGCTGATGCAGTGGGCTGAACCCTTGGGTTTTGTTTTGCTGGGCTTGACTTTCGGTTTGGCGCCGTTTGTAAACAATGCCTTGGTGGGGGTGTTGATGGCGGCTAGCGCTGCATTTTGGGTGCTGCTGACTGTTTCCGACGATCGCGAGATCCCCTTCACGCCGATTCATTTGCTGGTTCTGCTGTACTGGGGCATTGCCACCGTCGCAACCGCCATGTCGCCGGTCAAAGTCGCCGCTGCTACTGGTTGGAGCAAGCTAACGCTGTATTTGCTGTTTTTTGCGCTGATGGCTCGGATATTGCGAGATCCCCGTTGGCGATCGTGGTTAATTGCGGTATTTTTGAATGTCTCTTTAATTGTCAGTTTCTACGGCGTGCGGCAGTGGATTGATAAAGTGCCACCATTAGCTACTTGGAACGATCCGACTTCTACTCAAGCCAATGTCACGCGAGTTTACAGCTTTCTGGGAAATCCTAACTTGCTTGGTTCCTATTTACTGCCGGCCATTGCATTGAGCGCCGCCGCACTTTTTGTGTGGAAAGGATGGGGAACAAAAGTTTTAGCGCTGACGATGCTGGTGGTGAATTGCGCGTGTTTGCGCTACACGGACAGCCGGGGTGCTTGGATTGGTTTTGTGGCTCTACTGGTGGTATTTTTAGTGCTGCTGTGGTACTGGTACACCCCTTTGATGCCTAGGTTCTGGCGAACTTGGGCCCTGCCGTTAGGGTTAGGAGGTTTGGCTGGGGCCTTAATTTTGGGAGTGGCTTTAGTGGAGCCTATGCGCGATCGAGTTTCGAGTATGTTTATCGGTCGAGGTGACAGCAGCAACAATTTTCGGATTAATGTTTGGACGGCGGTGATTGACATGATTCGCGATCGGCCAATTCTCGGAATAGGCCCGGGAAACACTGCTTTTAATAAAGTTTATCCGCTTTATATGAAGCCGAGATTTACCGCTTTGAGCGCTTATTCTGTGCTGCTGGAAATTGCGGTGGAAACCGGTTTTATCGGTTTAATGTGTTTCCTTTGGCTGATGACTGTCACGGTCAATCAAGGTTTGTTGCAGATCAAACATCTGCGGGATTCACAATTTAAGATCTCTAGTTTAGAGGAAGAATCCCAAAATCCAAAATCTCAAATCCCAAATCTCAAATCGAATCAGGGGTTTTGGTTGATTGGGGCGATCGCAACTTTAGCCGGCATGATGGCCCACGGTTTTGTCGATACAGTTTGGTATCGGCCGGAAGTTAATATGCTTTGGTGGTTGATGGTGGCGATTATTGCTAGTTTTTACAGCAACTCACACCAGCAGCCGCAAGATTTAGCTTTGACGGAGGGCGAGTAGATAGAATTGCTGGCGGGGATTTTCTCCCCGCACACTGCGGATTCCAGCAATAGCCGATACAGCAATGATTAGGAGTTATACCAGTTCAAAAAAAGAATGCAGCTTTATGCAAGCTGCAAACCATTATAGCCATAAGTTATTTCCAATTCTTCAATTATTAATCTCAAATCTCAAATGCTATAAGGTGCGGACGGGGCACCCTGCATACTACTACTACATACTACATACCTGTTGCTGTAAAGTGGTGATGGTACACTCTACAAAATTTATTGAAAATAACTCTTATTCTTCGCTCTCCGAAGGCATGATTAATCTGGGACACGGATATTTTCCACCATCTCTATCTCTGCACCGCCGCCTCCTCGCTTGATTGGAGTCGAACGGCGTTTCGACTGATTCATTAACTGTAATTTTAACAGTCGAAGGAGTTGGCAGTGCTGTTGAGGCTTGACTTAGCTCCACTACCGTTATAATTGCCAGTATGGTTGATGAAAACAAAACTGTGCGTTTCATTTATTTGTTTTTTCCTCGTTTAATCGTTGACGTGCCATCCCTATCCATATATCCTCATCGAATTCTTGAGAATCCGCATACTTTAGACAAATTTTCCACTGCGGTAGCGCTGCCTTAGTATTTTTCATTTTTTCTAGGACTTGCGCTTTTAAGCAGTAAGTTGCTGGTCCTTCACTATCAAGTTTAATCGCTTCATCCAGATGTTGCAATGCCTCTGAATATCGACCCTGTTCCAGGCGAGCCCATCCCAAGTTTTTGAGTAAAGAATATTTTACTTGATCGTCCTCAGCTAATTTCAAACCTTGCCACAGGAAGTGAACGGCAGCCGGATAGTTTTTTTGATCAACTATATATAACCGAGCCAGATTGCTGTAAGCAGCAGGTAGACCGAGTTTTGCAGCTTGCAGATATTTTCCTCGGGCGCATTGTAAATCTTGCACCTCTTCGCAAAGCCATCCTAAATTGTAAAGAGCTGTTCGGCTTTTTGGATCTACCCAGAGCGCTAACTCATATGCTTGTTGAGTATCAGCGAATCGATTAGCTTTGTAGTTTTCAAAAGCCATATTATTAAAAAAAGATGCCAGTTCCGGCAACCCAATTTGCCAGCCGCCCAAGCCTACTGCTAGCATCAGCAATAAGGCTCCCCACTTGGAGTTCTGAGGCTTTTTTGCTGGCTCTTTCATAGCATTGAAAATGTTAGCTAATGGTGTCATTTTTAGCATTTTTTAACTTGAGAGTTAGGCGATATTTTGTTTGCCAATTTTAATTGCCACCCTAATGGCATCATAATCTTACGAAATGACTCATGATTGAACCCATTTCTCATAAGAGTTTGTTAGTCCACAGCCGAATCCTTGGGGAATGCTCCCACTACCCAGATGTATTCGAGCATAGGTTAATCATTCATGAGGCTCCACAAGCCATCCGGATATTTTCAGGAAAAAGGAAGCGGGAAGCAGGAAGAAGGTAAAACTCTTCCCCTTGCCTAAGTAATAATGCTTAGTCAGCCGTCAGTCGATCGACAGTATGCGACTCTATGAGGAGATACAGCGTATTCCAGGTTTATGAAGTGTAGGGACTTACCCTGGGCCGTTTCCGTACGGGGATAGAACGAGCTGGGGTTTAGTTCATCAACATAGAATCTGTTGTAAGATGGACTCCAGTCAAATAACTCTAATTAAGTTGGTAGTGACGATGGAAGTCCTCAAAATCCTCAAGGGAGGATTTTGAAACATATTATGATGAGTAATGAACCGAAATCGATTTAAAATAGCCAATCATTAATCAGCAATCACCTATCATGAATCAGTAATGACTCCTGACTAATAAACATCTCCATAAATTAACTTTCAACCTTCGAGTAGCAAAGGTTTGAGTTTATTTTTTGGAGATATTTAATGACTAATGACTAATGAGTGATGACTAATGACTCTGACTAAAATTGCTTCATTGCTCTTTCCATATCCCGCTTATCTTCACGTTTCTTCAAATCTTCGCGCTTGTCGTACAGTTTTTTCCCTTTACCCAAACCGATATCAAGTTTTACCCAGCCGCCTTTCAAATACATTTTTAACGGCACTAAAGTCAAGCCTTTTTCTTCCACTTTGCCGATTAATTTGCGAATTTCCTGCTTGTGCATCAGCAATTTACGGGTGCGGCGGGGTTCGTGATTAAAATAGTTGCTAGCACTTCTCCAAGGCGAAATGTGAACGTTTATCAGCCACAGTTCCCCGTTCCGAACTAAGCCATATCCGTCCCGCAAATTTGCTTTTCCTTCCCGAATAGATTTGACTTCGGTTCCCTTCAACTCGATTCCCACTTGGTATGTCTCTATAATTTCATAGAGATGGCGCGCTTGTCGGTTATCGCTAAGAATTTTGTATCCTGGGCTTTTTTCGCTCATTTTTACCTCCGCTAAAATTAATTATTATAACGCTAGCTTCTCTGTAGAGAAAATCGAAGCTTGACAAAACTTAAATAATCGGTCTAGACATTACCAATTTGGCTGAGCTAAGATGTCACCAACGTGAATGTCAAGCGGTATAATGCAGCGCACCAATATCACTGATTCTGCAACTCCAGATTCTGTTACTCCTCATCCTGCGGTTAATTTGGTTTGGCTGGCTCCTTTTTTGCTGGCGCTTGCTTGGTTTTGGGCCAATATCTTGGCAGTTAAGTGGCTGTTATCCTCGTTTGTTGAGATACCCACACTGTACAAAATAGTAATTGGTTTTCTGATTGTAGCATTAGTAGTGCGATCGAGCGGGAACTCCGTTAGCGCAGCCCTCGAAGAGGATCGCCCGCCGGGATTTTCACCCAATTTCGTTTTGAGGCGAGATCCGCTGCTGTTGATGTTGGGTGCGGGTATTTTCTCGATCGCCCTTCAGTGCATAATTGATATCAAACAAATTAATGTTCTGCTATTTATCCTAGGAACTTACGGGCTGTGCGGCTTATTGGTGGAGCAGAACTTTTGGCGAAAAAACTTGCCAGTTGCTGGCTTGCTGGGTTGTATTTTACCATTTAATAGTCAGTTGAATAGCGGCTTAGGTTTGCCGGCACGAGTGCTCACTGCTCAGGTAGTAGAACAGTTGCTTTCTCTGCTGCACATAGGGGCTATTTCTTCTTACGATATTATCGTTTTGGAAAACGGCATCGCTCACGTTGACGTGCCTTGCAGCGGCATTAAAACTCTCTTAGTGGGAACGCTATTTTTGCTTGCTGCTACCTGGCTAGAAGGTCGCAAATTGAGTTTAAAATGGCTTGCAGTATGCGCTGCTAACTTCTTAATGTTGGTGTCTGCTAACGCTTTGCGGGTTGCCGTGCTAGTGCTGGTTGCCCAAGTTTTCCAACAGCCAACTTATGCAGCAATGCTGCACGTACCGCTAGGAATTGTGGGTTTAATCGGCGCTTGCTTCTTAAGTTGGTTGATGCTGCAAAAAGTTCCGAAATTTCACGAAACAAAAGAAAGTGATTTTAACTCGCAACGGGATTTAGAAATACTCAAAAATCAGCCTTTGGCAAAACCGGGACTAATTGTGGCGGTGGCTGTTTTGGGTGCAATTTCTCAATTGTATCATGTAGAAAGTGAAAAATTAGCGATCGCCCCCCTGAAATTTCCCGAACCGATTGTATCCGAATCAATCCCGCTGAATCCCAGCGAAGAAAAATTCTTTGGGAATTACCCCGGCACCCAAACACAAAAAATCAGATTTGTCGCGGGCAACTTGCGCGGTTCCATGCTCACAGTAGCGAGCACATCCTGGCAAACTTATCACGCCCCCGAGTTGTGTTTTGTAGCGAGCGGAATTCCCGTCAATCGCATAGAAAAAAAACAACTAACTCCTTCAGTAACAGCGCGCTGGCTGTCTCTCAAAAACAACCAATTATCAGCAGCATACTGGCTGCAATCTGCACAGATAACTACAGATAACTTCATGTCCCGTATCGGCAGCGACCTCACTCACAAAAACCACAACTGGGTGCTAGTTTCCATTTTATTTGACAGTTCGTTACAAGCCGAAAACTATGAAGTAAAAAAGTTTGCTAGTAATGTATACGATACCGTTAAAGAAAGCTTACAAGGAGAAATGAATGAAAATTAAACAGGTATTTGATGGAGTTTTTAAAACAATTTTTTGGCTGTGGAATTTGACTTTTTTATCGATTGTTTACTTGGGAATCTTGCCGATTATCGGAGTGCCATTAATTATGGCGACAATCGATGGCAGCATCCCCTTCGAGTTTTCTTTGACGATGGCAGCTACGATCGCAGTACCCACTGTATGTACAGTAATAGGAGCTAGGCGTTTTAGCAAGCAACCCCTACAGCTAATGCGCTGGTTTTACGGCGTAGAAGCACCGCTATTTTTGCTGTGTTTGCTCCGCTTGTTCCTGCTGCGAGAACTCACCCCAGCTAGTTATCAAATCATCGCGACTATTGCTTTGTGCATTGCAGCATTTTTAGTGGAAATGCTGTACGGATATCTGGGTAAAAAAGAAAATGTTCAAAATCTCTCAGATTCCCAGAAATTCCATAATAAACAGCCTCGTTTTTTCAGGCTAATCGGAGAAAAGCGAAGTGCGTGGTTGCAATTAGGATGCCACAGTTTAATGCTAGTAGTTGGCCTTTGGGCGGCAACATTGCTGATGTATTACGCTGTACCTGTGGCATTGTATACACTTTATGGATTCTTCACTGTAGTCATTGAATTTTTCAAATTTACATGGATATCAGCATGGTGGGATATCTTTAGATACGGGGAGTGGATCTGGGGTTTAATTTGGATACCGCTATCGTTTATATTGTTTGGTTTAACCTGTAGCTTGTTCGTGGTCATGCCTTCGCTGTACGGCTTTCTCTACCTTCATTCCGGGCGGAAAATATGGCAGAGTTTTGCTGCACAATACGGGAAAAATAAAGCGATAATCGGAAGTTTAGGAGTAATAGCAGCTTGGCTGGCTATTTTTTCCGCTTTGCAGCAGCAGCCACAAGTTGCAGCACTGAAAATGTTGGCAACTCCCCCCGCAAATGACACGGTTCGCCAAACTTTATTAGCCAAATCTGATGCGATTCGATCGGGGTTAGTTAACGCTTATTTGTCTCCTTACCGCTACCTCAGCACTGTGGGAGAAAACAACCACATTTATGAGATGTACAAAAATAGTTTGAATTTGCCTGACGGAGCAGCTCAAACGGTGCAGAACAGCTATAATTTTTTAATGTCGCCGTTTTTGTATCAAGGCTCTAGTGCTGATGTGGAAAAAGCCGAAAAACTCTACGGCGAATTCTTCGACACGGAACTGCAAAAAGGCGACACAGAAGCAGTAAAACACGCGGTGCAGTCAACATCAAATCGCGAAGAAGCAAAAGCCGGTTTGCTGAATGTCAGCGATGAAAAAGTATGGTTGCAGTCGCAAGAAGTAACAGTCAAAGAAAATGGCGATTGGGCTGACGTTCAACTCTACGAAGTTTACAAAAATCAAACGCCGAACTTACAAGAAGTATTTTATTACTTTTCCCTGCCCGAAAGCGCCGCAGTTACAGGAGTTTGGCTAGGAGATACTGGCGATTTAAACAAACGTTTTGTATTTACGGTATCGCCTCGCGGTGCCGCACAGCAAGTCTACAACCAACAGGTAGTAGAAAGGGTAGATCCGGCTTTGCTAGAACAAATTGGCCCCAAACAATACCGTTTGCGGGCTTTTCCAATCCCGGCTAAACGAGAATTCACCCAAACTGAGGGGCCAACGGAAATGCACCTGTGGCTGACTTACAAAGTCATGCGCCAGCCGCAGGGTTGGGCGATGCCTGTTTTGGCTGAAAAACGCAACATTTTTTGGGATCAAAATACTCGCCGCACGATCGCCGGAAAAGAGGTAAAATACAGCGCGAAAGAAGCCATAGAAACTTGGCTGCCACCCTTTTTGCCAGCAGTCGCACAGCAACCTCTAACAGCGCAGCAGGCGCTTCTACCGGGAGGAAATATCATTTCTGCTAAGCCGCTGGCTGATGCAAATTACTCGCTACCGCAAGGCAAGAGATTTGCAGTTATTCTGGATACTTCACGCAGCATGGCGGCGGAAAGTAAGGAAGTAAAAGAGACTTTTGAATGGTTGAAAACTAATGCAGCACGCAAAAATGCTGTTGATTTGTATGTCGCCAGCGCTGCGGGAATGCCACCTAAGTTTGTGGAAGATTTACGCAGTTTCGATGCGGCAAAGGTGACATTTTACGGTACAATCCAGCTCAAAGATATGCTGCAACAGTTTGCACAGTTGCAGGGCGATAAAAGTTACGATACTGTATTTTTGGTGAGCGATCGCCACAGTTACGAATTATCGGACGATCGCAAACTTAAACTTTCCATCTCTTCACCTCTATGGACAGTGCATTTGGGAGGTTTGCCCCCCGGCTACGACGACGCAACTTTAAAGGTGATTCAAGATAGCGGCGGCGGAGTTGCTACGGATATGAAAGAGGCGATGCAGCGAGTAGCAACAACAGCAGCTTCGGGCAAATCTACAGTTAGCGTTGTTGACGGCTATGCTTGGAGTTATGCCAAAACCCCGCAGTCGAAAAAAACCGCAAAATCGGCGGCAGTCGCAGAGTCAAAAAATGCCGGCAATGAAGGCTTTAAACCGATAGCTGCGCGGCAGTTGATAACTGCACTTAGCAAGCAGAAAAGTTCCAATCAACTGACGCAACTGGATGCGATGCACGCTGTAGCTAAAAATTTCAAAGTGGTGACGCCTTATTCTTCGATGATTGTGTTAGTTAATGACGCGCAAAGGGAGCAGCTAAAAGCAGCGGAAGCTAAGAGCGATCGATTTGAACGGGAGGTAGAATCGGGTAAGGAGGAGTTAACTAAGCCGAATAATCCTCTTAATGTTTCGGGGGTTCCTGAGCCCGAAGAATGGCTGCTGTTGGCGGTAGGTGCGATCGGGCTTTTGGTGGTTTTCCTCCGTCAGCGGGGTGCGAAAACGGTAGGTTGAAATTTAATCCGGGTTGGCTACTCCCTCAATGGTTCGGCGGTTGAAACCGCTACTACAAAAACAAAGTCTGCCTCCGCAGACTAACAGAGTGAGGGGGTATTTAAGCCGGACTTGATATCACATATTAATCTACAGTCGTCTTGAGACGACTTTAGCTATGAGACAGGGGTTTAAACCCCTGTCGGACTTAACAAATAACGAATAACTAATCTATTTCTACAAAAACGCGATCGCCCTCAATCTTTACCGGATAAGATTCCAGAGAATCGCTGGGTGCATTCAAACACTTACCCGTATCTAATTGGTACTGATATTTATGAAACGGACAGGTAATGATACCGCTGCTTACCTTACCCATGTCGATCGGATATTCTAAATGAGTGCAAGCATTACGGTAACAAGTCACATTCATGCCTTGACGATTCAAAATCACTGAAGTTTCGTCAACTTTTACCTTCAAGACACCACATTCGGGAACTTGATTTAGCCCTGTTATCTCTACCCACATAAAATATTTTGCCTCCAAAAAACCTGATCTGGACTGACGCAGAACCTAATTATCTAGGGTGCACATTGCACACCTTACTGCTATCCGTAGCGTGTCAAACCACTTTTTGCGTAAGTCCAGATTATCTTATTCCAGCTTTTCCCTACGGATGAATCTGACTTAAAATCACCCTCAACCTGTCATAATCATCCTTCAGCAAAACACTCAAACTCCTCCCCGCTTCCACCAACCAAGATCGATCGCGCATCCGCAACTGATAAATCTCCCGAATCGCCGCCGCCGTCAGCGCCTCCACCGGCGCATTAGCCACCCCCAGCAGCGTCCTCAAAAAATCCAACTGCACGGTAAAATCAATCACCTCATCCGGTTCGCAGCGGTAAACCGCCTGGTGAATTTGCGGCGGGCGCGGCGGCAAATACTGATAAATTTTACCCCTCGATGGGCCGTGACCGTTCAACCTTTCCGGCGCAGCCTCATACCCAACAATCGCCACTCGAAACTCGGTTTTGAGCATAGCAAAAATCTGCGGTTGTTCTTCCCGCAACTCTTCCAGCGACAAACCCAAAGCGCGAGCTCTGTGCACCGAGTCGATCGGGCTAGTCGTAGCGTAATAAACCACACCGTAAATTTGATTTTTTGACTCTTCATCCTCGGCCTTCACCCAACTCCCAAAAGGCGGCATCACGGGAAAACTTAAGTCTTCCGGTTCCAAACATTGAGCCAAAAACTCCGACGTTGCCGTCTCGATTACCTCAGCAATGCGATCGGGATGGCGCTCTTTTATAGCAAATTGGGGTAAAGGTAAACGCATAGTTTTAGTGATTAGTCATTAGTCATTAGTCATCAGTTATCAGTCATTAGTCATTAGTCAAGGGTTTTCATTTAGTAGCCTGGTCTTGGGTACTTTACCAATTACAAATTACAGATTACCCATTACCAATGACTAATGACCGCTGACTATTTCGCGCGGCCAGCCGTAGCATCGACAAGTTCCAACTGCGACAGGCGGAACGTAATCAGCTTGTCCCAATTCCCGCCTTCAAACAGTACCGCGACCTTTCCGTCGCTAACTCGCTGGACTTGTCCTTGAAAGGCGTAGTAAATCTCACCCTTATCTTTAACTCGAACTGCCGAACCTGGAAAAATCATAATTGTTTGAATGTTAAGTTTGCTCTTTATAGCTTACCGTTTATCGTTTCTAGTTCCCAAGCAGAGCCTGAGAACTAGGCAAATCTTCGTCAACCGGAAGACGCGAGGCAAAGCCTCGGAACGAGAGTTTGTTAGGCTAAGGCTGCTACGGAAACTTTACCCGCAATGCGGCCCGCGATCGCCCGCAACTCCCTAGCTGAAGCAGAACCCGGTTGCCCCACCACGATCGGCACCCCCGAATCGCCACCTTCCCGCAACGGAATTTCCAGCGGAATGCGGCCTAACAGCGCCACTCCCAACTCAGCAGCAGTCTTTTCCCCGCCACCAGAACCGAAAATATCGTATTGCTTGTCAGGCATATCGGGCGGCACAAAATAGCTCATGTTTTCCACAATTCCCAACACCGACACTCCCAACTGCTGGAACATTTTTAAACCCTTGCGGGAGTCCAACAATGCCACAGTCTGCGGTGTTGTCACGATCACAACACCAGCCATCGGCACCGCTTGCGCCATTGTCAACTGCGCGTCTCCAGTACCCGGAGGCATATCGACAATCAAATAGTCTAAATCGCCCCAATTCACCTGATAGAGGAACTGCCGAATGATCCCGTTCAACATCGGGCCGCGCCAAATCACGGGCTGGTCTTTGTCAATTAAAAACGCCATCGACACTAATTTGACGCCGTAGTTGAAGGCGGGTTCGAGGCTTTCCCCGCTTTTCCCGTCCCTAACCATCACTTTCGCGTCCCCCAAACCCAACATTGTCGGGTCATTGGGCCCATAGATATCGGCATCCAGCAAACCCACCTTAGCGCCGGTTTGCGCCAGCGCTACTGCCACATTTACCGCCACCGTGCTTTTGCCGACTCCACCTTTACCGCTGGAAATTGCGATAATATTTTTAACGCCTTCAATGCCTTGGCGATCAACCACTCCCTTTTGCTGGGGCGTCTCGGCTGTCACCTCCACCGCCACTTTTTCGACTCCTGGCAACTGTTTGACCGCTTTTTGGCAATCTTCGACAATAAATTCTCGCAGCGGGCAAGCAGGCGTTGTCAGCACTAAAGTAAAACTGACGACACCGCCGTCAATTTTTATGTTACGAATCATGTTCAATTCCACCAAACTCTTTTGCAGTTCGGGGTCTTGCACGGGTCGCAGGATTTCTAAGACTGAACTAACATCGAGTGTCTTGGGCATTGTATTCTCCACCATAGCTCTGCAATTGGGTTTGCGAATTTTCGATCGCAGGTTTAAGTATATTTTTATTGCTATTTTTTAATGTAACTTCATAGCGATCATTTGCAGACCTGCGGTGGCATAATTACATGACGACTGGATTTGGGATTCATCGCCCATCTAAAACTCAAATCTGACAACAGAAAATTTTATGACAGTTTCTACAACACTTAAAACCGCCACTTCCCCGTTTTTGCCACCCGCTGACTCTAGAGCTAGAGTCAGCCAATTTATGAAAAGCCTACAAGACGAAATTTGTCAATCCCTCGAACAGCTCGATGGCCTGGGCAAATTTAAGGAGGACTCTTGGGAACGCTCCGAAGGCGGCGGCGGACGTTCTCGCGTCATGCGCGAAGGCGATGTGTTTGAACAAGGGGGAGTCAATTTTTCCCAAGTGTGGGGCGAAAGTTTGCCGGCTTTGATTCTGGCAAAGCACCCAGAAGCTGCAGGTCACGATTTCTATGCAACGGGGACTTCTATGGTGCTGCACCCCCGCAATCCCTACTTGCCTACGGTTCACCTGAATTACCGCTATTTTGAGGCCGGCCCGATTTGGTGGTTTGGGGGCGGTGTGGATTTGACTCCTTATTACCCGTTGGCTGAGGATGCAGCTCATTTTCACAAAACTTTAAAAGCAGCTTGCGATCGCCACCATCCCGGATATTATCCGACATTTAAACTCTGGTGCGACGAATATTTCTACCTGCCTCACCGCCAAGAAACCCGGGGCGTGGGCGGTCTGTTTTTTGACTATCAAAGCGCTCAAGGCGCGCTTTACCGCGACCATCATGTCAAAGGCAAGGCCGCTGAGTGCAGCAACAACATCGGCGTGCCGGAACCTAGGACTTGGGAGTCGCTCTTCGCCTTTGTACAGGACTGCAGTCGGGCATTTTTGCCGGCTTACACCCCCATAATTGAAAAGCACCGATCGAAAGAATACGGCGAGCGCGAGCGTAATTTCCAACTTTACCGCCGCGGCCGTTACGTTGAATTTAACTTGGTGTACGATCGAGGCACGACCTTTGGCTTGCAGACCAACGGACGCACCGAATCGATTCTCATGTCCCTGCCACCTTTGGTACGCTGGGAATATTGTTACGAGCCAGAACCCAACTCTCCCGAAGCCGAACTCTACTCCAAGTTCTTAAAACCGCAAGATTGGGCGAATTGGATGCCTCAGCAGTCACCGACCTGAGTTAAACTACTGGGACAGTAACCACCGCGATAGATAATAAATTTGAGGGAAGGGTCAGTGATTCATATTGATCAAAAAACCCACACGCTTCAAGACGGTACAACAGTTATCGTCTTAGCACCGACAGGACGGTTGGACATCACTACAGCTTGGCAATTCCGCCTCAAGTTGCAAGAGTGTATTTCCAAACTTAGCCGCCATGTTGTAGTGAATCTTGGTCAGGTTAACTTTATCGATAGCTCTGGCCTGACCTCACTTGTAGCAGGTATGCGGGATGCGGATAAAGTTAAGGGAAGTTTCCGCATTTGCAATGTTCATCCCGAAGCCAAACTGGTGTTTGAAGTCACCATGATGGATTCTGTGTTTGAAATCTTTGAAACGGAAGAAGAAGCTCTAGAGGGGGTGCCGCGCGCAAGTTGACCACTCCCGCTTGCATCGCTTTCGGTGTAAGCGCAATTTCAGCTTGAGGCTCACAAAAAGCGCCGGAACCCTTCACAAGAAGAGGAAGCAGGTAAATTCTTGCCAGCTTCCTTATGCTTTCTTCCTTTCTTGAGAGGTTGAGAGGTTCACCAAAACACTAAAGTAGAAGAATAGGTCAAGGTAAAGTCTTGCCTTCTATCCTAGATAGCTAAATCTTTCTTCCTTGTTTCTTGTTACTTCTTGCTTCAAACCAATATCTCAGCAGCAAAATCCTGACGCTTGACAAATCTAAAAGGGCCCATTAAAGCTCCCCAGATAGCCTTGCCTGTCGTGGGGCTTATTCCTTTGTCGTAGCTGAGAAATTCCTCGCCTGCGGCTTCAAATCCCAAGTCTACTTGGTAATTTTGCCCCCCGTAGGCAAAGCCGCAGCGAGTGCCCTCCGGCAAAGATGCCCGAAAGCGATAGCTGTTTGAGGCTAAATTTTCCACTGCAACGGACAGGGTGCAGCCCGGGAGGAGTTGGATTTGCTCCTTCGTTAGCTTTCCAAGCAAGTCGGGGTTGCAACCGGCTCCTTTGACGGCTGTAATGTCGTTGAACATATAATACTGAGCTTCAATCAGTCCTGGCGCTATCTGTGAGTGCCTCAGTTGCACGATGCGGGGGCGGTATGGCTTGTCTAATTCCAGAATGTTGGCTTGTTCGGCAAACAGCGCAATGCTGGGTTCGGAAAATAACGGAACCGGCAGGGGTCTTTGCCACAAACGAAGGTGGACGTACCAAGCCGGCTCTGCTAGCGCTTGTTCTCGGTTGTCAAATTCGCCCGCCATGTACTGGGCTAAAGCTATTAATTCTGGAGAAATTGTCATGTTTGTTTGATTTTTGACGATTAGGACTTGACAAAAAAAACTTAATTGTGATACACAGCTAGCCGATCGGGGCAAGTCAGAAGATTAGATTTTTGACATCCACCCTGACCTAAAGGTACAGGGATTCCCAATCGTCACCGATTAGGTTTCTGCTTCATAGCACCCGCCCTAACAGATTTGCTCTGTTCGGGTCTTACGGTCGCTCCACAGACTGACACGGCTAGCCCAGCCGCCAAAATGTTTTTTGCTGCGTTAATGTCACGATCGTGGTTTGCGCCACACTTAGGGCATTCCCATTCTCGAATATTCAACGGCAATTTTTCAACAATGTGACCGCAGTTTCCACAGCGTTTAGAGCTGGGAAACCAGCGGTCTATTTTTACAAACTCTCGCCCATACCACTGGCACTTGTAACTTAGCTGGCGAATTAACTCGCCCCAACTAGCGTCACTAATAGCAAGAGCTAATTTATGGTTTTTCACCATATTCTTGATAGCCAAGTCCTCAACGACAATCGTTTGATTTTCACGAATGATTTGAGTTGTTAGCTTGTGCAAGAAATCTTTGCGGACATCCACTATTTGTGCGTGGACTCTAGCCAGTTGCACCCGCGCTTTTTCACGGTTACGACTTCCTTTTTGCTTTTTGGCTAGAGCTTTTTGCTTCCTTTTTAACTTCTTACGAAGCTGCTTGAAATGCTTGGGGTTGGCAATCTTATTGCCGTCGCTAGTAGCAATCAGGCTACTAATTCCCACGTCCAAGCCGATTGTTTTATTTGTTTTGGGAAGTGGTTTGAGCGTGTAGTCGTCTACAAGTATAGAGACATACCAGCGTCCAGTCGGTGTTAGTTTTACCGTAATAGTAGAAGGAACACAGCTTGCTGGAATTTGTTTGCTCCAGCGAATAGGTAGCGGGTCATTGCACTTTGCCAGAAACACTTGCCCGTTTTTCCAACGGAAAGCTGACTTGGTGAACTCAGCGCTACCACCGTTGTGTTTTTTTTTGAAATTAGGGTACTTGGCTCGTCCCCGAAAGAAATTGGTAAAAGCTGTTTGAAGGTGTCTGAGTCCCTGTTGAAGAGGTACGCAACTAACTTCGTTGAGGAAGTCGAGTTCCTCTTCTTTTTTCCAATTCGTCAGCATCGAGGAAGTTTCTCTGTAGCCAACCCTCTCTTGACGCTCGTACCAAGCTTCCGTGCGGGCCGCCAAAGCCTTGTTATACACTAACCGGGTACAACCCATTGTCCGTCGCAAGAGATTTTCTTGCTCGACGGTCGGGTAGAATCGGTAGCGGTAGGCTTTTTCCATCTTGACGCTCTAGCACGTCTTTTGTGAGTTAGTTGTTTTGGTTTTGTGTCTTTTTGTGAAGCCGTCCTATAAGGACGGGGTTTCTACCCATTTTTCTGATGAGCGATCCCAGAAGAGCTATGATTGTAAAGATACTGGGGTTTTGCCCCTCCTCTTGCGACATATTAATGGTTGCTGCCGATCGCGCGTAAAATTTTTTTGATAAAATTTTGTCTCGCAAGGAGGCGGCAACGCTTAAAAAACTGGCAATCTTTGTCAGCCCGATCGCAGAATTGACTCCCCGACTTTACTCACGCCGCGCTGGCACGCCCGCTACGGCAAAATTATTTATCTATAAGACTCAGGTGAACAAGAACCGTACTGTTTCAGATACTAAGCGAAGTTTCTATACGATTCACACTCGACCGATCAACTCAATTTACCGTCGAGTGGTGGAAGAGTTGATGGTAGAAATGCACTTGCTTTCAGCGAATGCCGATTTTCAATACGACCCGATTTATGCTTTGGGTGTAGTGACAGCTTTTGATAGGTTCATGCTTGGGTACGCCCCAGAAGCCGACAGAGTTTCGATTTTTAACGCTTTATGCAAGTCCCTAGAAGACGATCCAGAGCGCTACAAGCAAGACGCTCAGCGATTGGAAAGCTTGGCGGATAGACTTTCCGGGCAAGAGTTGCTCTCGTGGCTCGATCGCTCGACCAGCTTTGAAGATACAGCGGATTTGCAAGCGTCTTTAGGGGCGATCGCCAGCAACCCTCAATTTAAGTACAGCCGGTTGTTCGCGATCGGTTTGTTCTCACTATTAGAAAAAGCTGACCCTAACTTAGTAAAAGACCAAGAAACGCGAAACGACGCGATCGCCAAAGTCTGTGCGGCATTGCACCTGCCAGAAGACAAAGTTAGCAAAGATTTAGATTTGTACCGCAGCAATTTGGAAAAAATGGCTCAAGCACGAATAGTGCTTCAAGATGTCATCCAAGCGGAACGGAAAAAACGCGAAAAACGAGAGACAAAAGTTACCGTCGGTCCTTCGGCTGAGTCTTCTGACAGCAGTAATTAATCGTTTGAAGGAAGAAGGAAGTTCGGCAACGGATTCGCTCGACGGATGTAACCGATGTCAGGAACAAGGAAGAGGGAGTTTTTTATTTTTTACATAAAATAGAAAACTCTTAAATTTTAATTTTTTGTTCTTGAATTCTGGCTTCTGCCTTCAGATGAATCTTGGGGGCTGCGGAAACTAAAAATCCCGCTTTCTAAATTGAGCGGGATCGACTTAACCATAAATAGAGCTTTTGGGGTCGTACTAAGGCTGTGGCTCAAAATTAGTGGCGTTAGCTTGCAGCCAAGTGCTTAGCTGTGAAAGAACTTCGTTTCCCGAAGACTTGCCCAAAGCTGTTGGGTTTGGGGTGTCGGGCCTGTCCAAGTTGCGGGCGATCGCTGCGTTGACTTCTTTGGAAATCAAATCGTGAAGTTGCTCTTTAGCCCTAGCCCTTTGAAAGTGAGCTCCCTCTTCCGTCGTAGCGTACAGAGGTGGCAGCCTATTTAAAGCATAAGCTGCAATATCTCCCACATCCAGACTAAGGTCGCTCGTGGCTTCAATTTCGGCCACCCTAGCGATCGCATCGCTGAGTACCAACTCTTCCATCACGTTGATGAACTGTTTGCGTGGCAGAACTACAACTTCGCCAGTCAACAAAGAGCCCATCAGGCGATCGAGAGCCATGTACTCTTCGATCGACAATTCCGAAGCCGTATTGCAGATCCGTCCCACCTCAGCTTCCATTGACGGCGTTAAATAGCCATCCTGCAAAGCCTGTTCAACAATTTTTTCAATACTCATATATGCGTCCCCGCTCAACGGCATCATCAATAAAGTTTTGTGAAGACGCGATTGTTAGCGTCTTGAGATTCGAGCTTTGAGAGTTGAGTTGACAAATTTTATACAAATCCTAACTCAATACTGATAACCCATCAGAGTTATCTGCACACCCTAGCCACAAACTTACCCCATAATTGACTGATAAATCCGTCAAAACCTGTAAAAACTCCTACTCAACTCCCTGAAGCCGCCAAGGTACAGGATCGACGGACTGCCCATGCACGTAAAGTCCCCAATGCAAGTGAGGGCCTGTGGAAGCCCCCGTTGACCCCAGAGCACCGATTACTTGACCGGCTTTCACGACATCGCCTTCCTTGACATCAATCCGGCTGAGGTGCATCAAAATACTTGCTACCCCCTGCCCGTGGTCGAGACCAACGACATTCCCGTGGATTTTGAAGCCTTGAGATTCGCGTCCCACTAGAGACACCCGACCTGCTGCTGGTGCGACTACAGGGGAACCGTAAGCACCCGCGTAATCCACGCCGCGGTGGTAGTAGTCTTGAGCAAATACCCCATTATAATAGCGTCGCACCCCGTAAATAGTGGTAATTTCGCCGGAGTTGGGGCGCAACAATTTGCCGTCCCAAAATTTTTCGGGTGTCACCAGTGCTTTAAATGCGTCTACGCGATCAAATTCGGCATCTGTACCTTCCTCGTCTTTCCCAGGCGGTAGCCAGATGGATTGGGTGGGAAAATCTCGACCGCGCACTTGCACGCTCAACTTCTGCACTTGTCCATCACCTGCGACTTGAAGAAGGCGGGCACCGGGTTTCTCTACCGGCGTCGTCGGCAGCAGGGCCCGAAAGCGACCGTTGCCGATCGAAAACGCGGGGTAGTTTTTTTGCTGAAGAGAAACTGTTGGAGTTTCCCCGCCGTTACCGTCAACCTGAATGATTACTGACAGCGTATCTCCCAGTTGGGGATTTGTCGGCGTCACAACTACCTGCAAAGCTTGCACCGGCAGGGCAAAACTCAGAAAGCCAGCAACAATTCCCCCGATCGAACTGACGGTTAGCTTGTTTGCTTTCAACTGCCCCCACCGCAAAATCCGACCTGTAATTATTTCCGTACTTAGCCCACAGTTGTCTCGATTCACAGTCATTACCATCACTAGCTGTCCTTAACCTTTGTCTCGCTGATATATTTTTAATATCTAGACTAACTATACCAATCCGCAATGATTCGAGAGAAACAGCCGTAGGTAAAAAGCTTGGTCAAAGATCTGGAGATGATAGACTAACTTAAATAAATACAATACTTCGGACAGTTTTTAAAGAGGGATACGATCGCAATAAAACAGAGAAGTGAAAAAGTGAGTGAAATCTGAGC
>NZ_JAUBSD010000014.1:76599-88792 GCF_036704575.1 Microcoleus sp. K5-D4 | reverse complement strand
TACATAAAGACTCCTTGCTAGGCAAGGGTTTCAGTATAAATATTGTGTAATTAATTCTGCACACCTACTTATTACTTGTACAAAACCGCCTCTTTCAAAGTCGCGATCTTACCTAGCGCTTCATCGAGATCTTCTTGAGACGCGCCGTGGGCAATGATGGCATCGGTCAAATGCTTCACAATTGCATCAAAGTGTTCTGGCTGTAAATTCAAACCTGCGTGTGCTTTCTCCATTGAACGGCCTGAGTATTGCTTGGGGCCGCCAAGGGCATAAGAGATAAAAGCAGTTTGATGGCGGCGCTGCTTTTCCATATCTGTATGATCGAAGAAATGGCTCACTATCTCGTCAGCCAAAACATCGCGGTAAAAATCATCCACCATCTCTTTAATGGCTGATTCTCCACCCATTTTCTCGTACAATGTTGTTGCCATATCGTTTCAGCGAGTTGTTTTTTTTCACTTACTCTTTAATTTTAGCTGGCAGCTTGGCTTTTTTCACCCTGTGAAATATTAATTTAATCTGAAATAATTACTTAGTAACTGTTGCGGCTGGTGGTATTTTTGAGCTCGCCCTCTATTTGTAAACTTTATTAACGTTCTATTGCCAGTTAGATATAGTCGATCGCCCTCCCTGCATTTTGACTTAATGCACGGATTGCTTGTTTTAGCAAGATGCTTGCGACAAAGCCGCAACACACATCTGTTTTCCAGCTAGCAAACTCAAGAAATCGGTGAGAAAACAGCGGGCGGATGCGATCGCGGAAATTATGCCCGCCCCTGCAATTGTACAAGTTAAAATAAATGGGCGATCGGCTGCCCAGCGGCATCATGTATAATGGCATTGCAAATATAATCGAATCACCCCAACGATCGCCTGTATACTGATATTCTGCCGTTGCTAGTCGGTTGCGACACTTCCGGGCGATCGCCCGCAGTTAAAAAAAACCTTTGACTTAAGTACGCGGACAAAAAATAAGATTATTATGTCCTCCGCCAGGAACCAAGCAATCCCAAATCTGAGCGATTGCTGCATTTCTATCTGCTGTTTCCTTAAACTTTGATGATTTTTGAGTGCCTTGAAATACTATAGCCAACATCCTAACGCTTTCTCGCTCGACTACCTCAACGACTTGCGAGGAGCAATTCTAGCCTCCCCTTATCTAGCAATCAACAACCTCAATCGCGATTTCATTGGCACAAAAGGGTTTTCCGTGGTGTTTCAACGTGCGGAAATCGCCGAAGTAGAACGGCGGTTTCCTTTGTTCAAACCCTATCTAGACCAAGCATTACAGCCTGAATGCAATGCTTTTTATCTCAACCCTTTGTTGCTGGGTGAAGGTTCCCGCGTCGATCCGCATATCGATCGATCATTGCGATCGTACTGCAAAACTGTTGAACCTCCCGCAGCCGTCAGCGTTTTATACGTACAAGTACCGCCGAACTTGCAAGGGGGAGAGTTGATACTGCGGCGCAACAAACAGCAAGTCGGGCAGATTAAGCCGCAAGCCAACTCGCTAATTTATTTTCAAGGAGATTTGAGTCACTCTGTCAACGCTGTTAAAAGTACCGGAACTCGTTTGAGTTTGGTTTGCGAACAGTACAGTTTGAACGAAACAGAACTGCAAGATATTCCAGGATTCACCGTGGAGTCTAGGGCCGTAAAATCCAAAAGCAAGTAATGTTTATTTGAGCGAAAAAACCGCGTTTTTGGCAATAAAAATTCTGCCTTTTAAAGAAGCAATTAAGGTCAGATTACCTACAAAAGACGCTTAAATACCCAGCTAAACTTTGGCGCTTGTTTATACCAGTAAAAAAAGAATGCAACTCTAGGGCCGTGAACCAAACCCTTAGTTCATTAGTCGTTGCCAATTCTTTAATCTCAGGACTTACGCAACAGTCACAAGACTTTTAGGTATGTTGTTGCGCTTGGGCGCTCTTTGATATGAAAGAGCACCCAAGCGCAACAACATACCTTTGTTTAATGTGCCAGTTGTGTAAGTCCTGTTTTTAAGGATTGCAGATTTCTGCGATCGCTTTTCCTTCGGGATGATTAGCAATATAATTGCTCAGCCATTGGCAACTTAGTTTCATTAAACTATCTACATCAAGTTCCAAATTCCAGATTCTTAAAGTATAATCATCGCTGGCAGAAACAAGAGTTTTGCCGTCGGGACTGATGTTAACGTCATTAACTCGATCGCTATGTCCCTCAAAAGTTTGTAGGGGCAGCACCTCCGATCCCGTTTGGCCGTCTGCTACATTCCACAATTTAATTGTGTGATCGAAACTTGCAGATGCGATCGTTTTGCCGTCGGGACTGAAACTAATGCTTTTTACCCAAGTTCCGTGTCCTTTGATCGTTTTGAGTTCGGTGCGTGTTTCTGCATTCCACAATTTAATGGTGCTGTCATCGCAAGCGGATGCTAAGATTTTGCCGTCGGGACTGAAACGCAGGCTGGTAATTCGGCTGTTATGCGCTCTCAGAATCCTTCTTGGAGTAGATTCTAAATTGTTTAAATTCCAGAAATAGATCGCGCGATCGTTCCCTGCGGATGCTAAAGTTTTGCCATCGGGACTGAATGTGACACTTCTAACTCTTTCGAGATGTCCTGTGAAGGTTTTGATTTGAGTACCGCTTTCTAGATGCCACAATTTAACAGTTTTATCGACTCCGGCTGATGCTAAGATTTTACCGTCGGGACTGAAAACAACGCTATCAATTCCCCTCTGATGTCCTGAAAGAGTTTTGATTTGGGTGCCGGTTTCTAGGTTCCACAATTTAATAGTTTTATCGCTTCCTGCAGATGCTAAAATTTTGCCGTCAGGGGCGAAAATGACGCTGGTGACGGCACCTCGATGTCCTAGAAAAGTTTTGATTTCGCTGCCGTTTTGTGCATTCCACAATTTAACAGTGCGATCGTTGCTACCGGAGGCAACAGTTTTGCCGTCGGGCGAGAAACTCGCACTGAAAACCTGACGGCGGTGGCTTTCAAGCACTTTCGGTTCGATGCCGGTGAGGTTCCAGAGTCGTACCGTGCGATCGGTACCTGCCGTTGCCAAAGTGCGGCCGTCGGGACTGAAACTAAGGCTGGCAACCCTGCCGGTGTGTCCTTTGAGCGTTTGCGGCTCGATGTCTCCTAACTGCGATAAATTCCACAATTTGACGGTGCCGTCTTCGCTAGCGGTAGCCAGAGTTTGGCTGCGGCTGTCTCTGGGACTGAATTTGACGTTCCAGACTTGCCTGGTGTGGGCTTGCAGGGTTTTGAGGAGAGTCAGGTTTTGGAGATCCCACAGCTTGACTAAACCGTCTTCACCCGAAGATGCTAGGGTTTTGCCGTCGTCGGAGAAACTGACACTTCTGACAGCATTGGTATGGCCCCTCAGCGTTGCGATTTCCGTTCCGTCTACAGGATTCCAGAGTTTGACAGTGCGATCGCTACCCGAAGAAGCGATCGCCCTCCCGTCGGGCGAAAAAGTGACGCTTGTTGCCCACCCCCTATGCCCAGTAAAGGTTTGGAGCAAAGTGCCGTCTGCTGGATTCCAGAGTTTGACAGTGCCGTCGGAACCCGAAGATGCGATCGCCAATCCGTCGGGAGCAAAACTGACTCCTCTCACCCAGCCCCTATGCCCCGTAAGGGTTCTAATTTGTTTGCCGTTTTCAATGTTCCAGAGTTTGATAGTAGCATCGTCACTAGCAGATGCGATCGTCTTGCCGTCAGGTGAGAAACTGACAGTCCAAATGTTGTCGCGGTGTCCGGTGAGGGTTCTGAGTAAGATGCCGTCTGGGTTCCAGAGTTTGACAGTATCGTCTTCGCTAGCGGATGCGAGGATTTTGCCATCGGGCGAGAAAACGACGTTTCTGACGACAGCTTGGTGGCCCAGGAGTCGATCGCGCTCTCGGATGCTGTAAATTGCTTGTTGGAGGGCGATAGATACTTGCATCTTAGTTTCAGATTTTGCCGGACTGAATGCCTCTAATTTTTTAAGTTTATGTGCTGCAAGGAGTGCTTCGATCAGTGCTGGAAAAGGGTTTGAGGCTAAAGTTGTCTTTGACGACAAACTTTCGAGGACTATTTTGGTTTCTGCGAGTTCTCGATCGGCTTTAATTACTTGCAATTGTACGGCGATAGCTGCTGCTAAAGATATCCCTAAAATTGTCGAGCCGATCGCAATTATTTTTCTAGCTTGTTTTTTAGCTAACGTTAACTCTGTTTTAGCTTGATGCTGAGCCAGACTTAAAGTTTCATTAGCTTGTGCCAATATTTGACTTTCCTCAGCTTGCAGTGCAAAAGCCAATTCAACTTCTCGCTTTTCCAAATCCTGAGCCGCCGCTAAAAAGCGGTAATCCAGATGGCTTAAACTTTGGTATTTAGCCCATTCCAAAGCTTCTTGTAGCGCCTGACCCCGCAACAGCCGCGAATTATCCTCAAAATTGGCAGCATTCCAAGCATTAAAATTTTCCGAATAAGGCCGCAGCTTTCCTAACTGTTTTTCCACCCATTCAAGATTGAAAATTTCGGCATAAATTCGGTTATAAACTTTTAATTTTCCCTGCTGTTGCACCACTAAACCTGACAGTCGCAATTCCGTTTGTTCGGGACTGCCATCAGCAAGAACCCCCCCCAGCCCCCCCTTGCTAAGGGGGGGAGCAAGAGTGGCTATGTCTTCCTCTGCCAGGGGTGAAGTAGCAGCATTTACCCCCCCCTTGCTAAGGAGGGGTTGGGGGGGGTTCGCGGATTGCAAAACCTGCTGGTAAAGCCCCAATAACTGCCCCGCTTTTTGCTGATTTCTCAAAAGGCGATCGCGAATAGTTTTCAAATGTTCAGGCTCATCCTGAGACTCCCAATTCTCCACAATCCGCAACTTCACCAACCTCTCAACTCCGTCCTCCTGTGTGGAACAGGCATTCTGCCCATCTGTGGGGGTAGAACAGGCATCCTGCCTGTCTTTCTCAGGGCCCTCTGCGTCTCTGCCGTTAACTTTATTCAACTCCTTTTCCAGCATTAACTTGCACAGCTTTTGGGTCAAAAAAGGTTGTCCCCCCGTCCAATCCAAAATATCTGCGATCGCACTTTCAGGATTGGCAACTTGCCCCTGCCAACCATTAATTAAAGGCTGCACTTCATCAATCTGAAAACCGCGTAAATTTATCGCCTTACCAATATTAAAAGGAGTTTGAGTTTTATCAGCAATCAAATCCGAAGGCGTCGCCACCCCCAACAGCGCAAAAGTCAAACGCCGGTACAGAGGATTGTCAACTCTTTGATTGTAAAACCAGCGAATCAGAGCAAAAAACTCATCAGCCGAAAAATTCATGCTCAATACTCGATCGATCTCGTCAATAAAAATAACTATATTTTGGGAAATTTCAACTAAAATAACTTCTTCGATAAACAAACTAAACCGCTGGACGGGAGATAACAAGTCCCGGCGTTCGCGCCACCAATTCCGCCAATTAATTTTATTACCTAGCTGACAGCTACTGACCAAAGAATTGACAATGCCTGCATACCACTTTTCGGGAGTTACATCTTCCTTGCCAATCCCAGTTAAATCGATAAAAGCGCACACAGTACCTTCAGCTTGCAATTTTTGCATCGCCCGCACCCGCAAACTAGATTTGCCCATTTGCCGCGAATTCAAAACGTAACAAAACTCACCCGCTTTCAAACTTTCGTAAAAGTCCAAATCTGCTTGTCGCGTCACGTAACTCGACGCATCTGCGGGGAGACTCCCGCCAATCTGATATTCATAACTAACTGGAGATTCTTTCATCATTGCCTGCACCAAAATCTAGATTTGATTGTACGATCGCAAACCTGACTATGTAGAGATTTACCAAAAAACCTGATTTTTGCTGATTTTGATGATGCTTTGTCAGGCTGCACCTGATTTTTTCCGATAAATTCCGAGTGCGAAGCTCTTTATCAGTTCCTATAATACCTGATTTTATCACCATTGCAGTTCAAGAGTTTTACGAAGACACTGATAACAGAAAGCGAAAGGTGCAGCAAACAAATACAAACACTTAGCGCTTTGACAAACTCAGAATACACTCATAAATAGGATTAATACCATGACAGAACTTAGAACTATCGCCGACGCTAACATTTCTACCCTGAGATTCGGTTTAATTGAAGACTTGACCGACGTTCCCCGGACTGAAGACCCTGATTCAGATAATCCCAATCCTAAGCCTAATAAATTCGGTTTGATTGAAGACTTTACCGATGTTCCCCGGACAGAAGACGATGGCGATCCGAATCCCAATAAATCCCCTTTTATTGAAGACTTCACCGATGTTCCCCGGACAGAAGACGATGGTAATCCAATAGTAGAAATACGTGAAGTAATCGCCGCAGATAGCAACTCTACTAACAGCTTATTTGGCAGCATCGATAAAATCAGTGGCTTACCCAATGACAACATAACGGGAACACCAGGAAATGACTACCTAGTAGGAAAGCATTACACGGATGATGACATCTTTGGCGGTGGCGGTGCAGATACACTCAAAGGCCTTGACAGTGACGACTTCCTATTTGGCGGTACTGGCAATGATAAAGTCTATGGCGGTGGCGATTCCGATTGGCTAGAAGGCAATAGCGGCAACGATTTTCTTGTTGGTCACGCCAATGGTGACGGATACGATTATTATGAAGTCGATACCTTAATTGGCGGTTCCGGAGCCGATACATTCTCGCTAGTTATCGACGGCCCAGAGTTTGAAGTTCCTTACTTAGATGGCTTAGGCGAGCACGCGTATGCAATTATTCAGGACTTTAAGAAAGCAGATGGAGATGCAATTTTGATGGTCGGTCAAAAGCAAGACTACGAATTTGTATCGGGATACTACAATTACGGCAATGACTCTCTGAAAGACACAAAAATATTTTATCAAGGTGACATGATTGCCGTAGTTTCGGACACAATGACTGCGGATTTAACCCTCTCTTTTGTGTAATTCTATCTGTAGGGCGCTGCACACACTCCGCTTCGCTCCGCCCATTCTTGGCGTGTCAGCTTAAGAGAAAATACCTCGCTTGCCTGCGGTTGGAAACCGCTCGTCTGGGTGCAAGTCGAATGTGGCGACTCCCGTCATCGAACTTGCACCCTTGCCTACACAAACAAAATTCATCTACGTGGGTTTCGCTCAATCTCTACGCCCTAATTTTGAATAACAAGGAGCAACTGAAATGGCAATTATTAATGGAACCCCTTTCAATGACGACGATACCTTCAATAACGGTCAATTCCGACCCAAGTTAGTTGGTAAAGATCCTGAATGGATGCAAGGCCCCAATGGCCCTGTATTAACGCTGGGATCTGACACAATCTATGGTGATGCAGGAAGCGATATATTGTTGGGTCTTGGTGGAAATGACTATCTAGATGGTGGGTCTAACAACGACGTTCTCGATGGTGGCGCTGGTAATGACACTTTATATGGCAGCGTTGGCTACGACTATCTAGTTGGCGGCCCTGGTAACGATCGGCTGATTGGTGGTAATTTAGACGATGCTCTGCTTGGCGGTATCGGCAATGACAGTCTCTTGGGCGGAAGCGGTAACGATCAACTTACTGGTTTCGGGTTTGGGGAAAATGAATTCGACATCCTCACAGGTGGCATTGGAAACGACAGGTTCGCGTTGGGTGACGCAAATAGCGTTTACTACCTCGGAAATGGGTACGCCACAATTACGGACTTTAGCTTAACTCAAAGCGATAAAATCCAAATTAAAGGCATTCTAACAGACGGTTATTCGCTTGGGCTTGGCAACTGGGAAGGTAGCAATGCCCAAGACACGGGAGTCTTCTACAAGGGTGATTTGATTGGTGTTGTGCAAGACCAAAATATTACCAATGTCAACCCCAATCAGGTGTTTATCTCCGCTTTTTAACCTAAAACGCGGCAGAAATATTCGCGGTACAAATTGCAACGCGGCATGACATAATTGTTTTGCCGCCGCACAATTCCCATGCTGTGCAATTTGTAAATTTGCATGGAATCTAATTCAACTGGTTCGGCAGAATTGACAACTTTTTTCAAAGCTAAAGCTAATTCTGGATTGTGTTGCAGTATTTCCAAATGCTTTCGCAAATGACTGCTGTAAATTCCCGATTCTGATGCCGCATTTTCTAATAGCTGAGTTAATGAGATTTTGCCACAACTAATCTCATACATTGCCAATCTTACTAAATAAGGATGTCCGCCGATCGCACTTATTAACTCTTGCAACTGCCCCTCATCCCAATCCAAGCCGTGCAGCCGAGCTAAATCGTGAATTTGCTGGCTGTCAAACTCCAGCAACTCAACGGGAACCCCCGCATTAAACGGAGATTGATTCATGTCCAAAGGAATATAAACTTCCGTAGAATGCGCCATTACCAACCGCAGTTTTTTCCAAATATCCGAAATCTTGGCTTTTTCGTGCCAGCTTCGCAGCATCCCCAGAAAATCTTCAACTACTTCGGTGTAGGGAAATAGGCGATCGACTTCATCCAACCCCAAAACCAGAGGCGTTTCTGTTTCTGCCAGCAAATACTCTTCAAAGTAAACAGTACAGTTATCGTTGCTGCCCAAAATATCCGTATCCCAATACTCGTTTAACTTGTTTTCTAACTTTAACTGTCGGCTTACCATCAAGCACAGCCAGCGCAGAAATTTATCCAGATTTGTTAATATTCCTCGGTCGGCGGCGCTCAAATCGAGATAAACTGCGTGATAGTTTTCCCGAACAGCGCCAGCTAAAATCCGGTTCATCAGTGAAGTTTTGCCCATCATTTCTGGTGCTTTAATCCGAATCAGAGAACCGGGTTTTACAACTGTCTCGCCGCACAAAGATTCAATGTTGCAACGCTCCACATAAAAAGGAGAATCTAATGAGACCGAGCCTTCGGGAAACTGCAAATTTGCCGCAGTCAGTGGTTGTAAGAGCAGGTTGGTACTAATATATTGAGTGGGCTCTTGCGATGCAAATCTCCTCAGAGCTTCTTTAAAATTTTTCTTCGTAATTTTTTCTGCTAAAGCTTCTGAAAGCTTGTGCCACAATTTATTGCCGACATCTTTGTTGAGGTATTCAGCACTGTAGCCGTAAGTTTTGGCGATTTCATCGTAACTTTTGCCTTCCCAGGAACCTTGAAGGACTTTCATTTCGATGTCGCTGAGATGTTTGCCGGTGTTTTGAGCAAAAATGCGATCGGCAGATTCTTTGGTTTTGCTCCAAGAGAATTCTAATTCTGAGTTCATGGGATTGACGGGTAAGTACCCATATACGTAAGTATGCAGATGCTTGCAAGAGAGCAGTTGTTCCTGCACTGGAAAGTTACCCTGACTTTTCCCTATTTTAACTGATTTAACCTGAGTTTTTACTGTCAGTCCTTGTAGAAACGCCTGATTTTACTCTCCTGGTCGCTTTTGCTCTTAGGAAATAAACTGGTTTAGAAGCAAGTTGATTAGCGATCGCCCGATCGCAATTATCGATCGCCTAACCAACGATAGCCGAACCTCGCCAACACCAGGGTATAAGGAGAAAAATTATGGCTGCTACCATTACCGTTAATAGCACAGATGACTCAAATATCAGGAATGCCGTCCTCACCCTCAGAGAGGCAATTCTGGTTGCGAATGGCACTCTGAATGTTCCTGCTTTGACAGTGGCAGAACAAGCACAGATTAACGGTACTGTCGGTACTGCGGCCGATCGCGATACGATCGCCTTTAATATCGGGGCGATCGGTTCTCAGCAATTAATTCAGCCTTTATCCGCACTGCCACCGATATCCGATCCAGTTATTATCGATGGTTGGAGTCAAGGCGGCGCGGGCTATAACGGTTTGCCACTGGTGGAACTCAGCGGCAACCTCCCCGGAGTTGGGATGGTCGGACTTGATATCACTGCTGGGAACAGTACCGTACAAGGTTTAGCAATCAACAGATTTGACTTGGCAGGCATCCGCTTGCAAACCAATGGCGGCAATGCGATCGCCAGCAACCATATCGGCACCGATCTTTCGGGTACGGTCGATCGGGGCAACCGCAGGGGGATCTGGATTGATGGCGTTCCAGATAATCGGATCGAGAACAACTTAATCTCTGGCAACGACAATTTAAATGTCGGGCTTGGCATCGAGATTTCCGGCATCGCTGCACGCAACAACCAAGTAATCGGCAACCGTATTGGCACTGATGTTACTGGTACTGTTGCGATCGCCAACAACGCTGGCATCAGCATCCGCAATGCGCCTGAAAACTTGATTCAGGACAACCTGATTTCTGGCAATGGGGGCCTTGGTGGCGGAATTGGGATTAACGGCCCAACTGCCAATCAAAATCGAGTTGTCGGCAACCTCATCGGTACTGATATCACGGGTAATGTAGCGCTAGGAAACACTATCTATGGCATCTCTATTGGCAGCGCTTCTAACAATATTATCGGCGGAACGACGCCTCAAGAACGCAATATCATTTCTGGCAGTCAGACTGCGGGTATTTTTTTTGCAATAGCGCCCACACTTTTAGGCGAACCTTCAGGCGGTGTAGCTGCGACAAACCGAGTTGTCGGCAACTATATCGGCACAAATATCAGCGGTACTGCCGCTTTGGGAAATCCGGTCGGCGTCTTTATCGCTGCTGGCGAAAGTAACATCATCGGTGGCACGACACCGCAAGAAGGAAATGTCATTTCCGGCAATCAAATGGGCGTCTATCTTAATAGCAACGAGGTCACTAACAACCGCGTTATCGGCAATTATATTGGCACGCAAGCTGACGGCAGCACTCCTTTACCCAATACTTTGTACAGCAACGTCATAGCTTTAGATACAGGTGTGAATAACCGCATCGGCGGTACCGCTGCAGGGGAAGGCAACACGATCGCATTTAATGCTAGTAACGGCATTCAAGTGACTGGTGGCAACGGTTTGGCAATTTTAGGCAATTCTATCTTTTCTAATAATGGTTTAGGCATCGATCTCGATAACGATGCCGATGGCCTAACTAGCGACGGCGTTACCCCAAACGATTTGGGAGACGGAGATACAGGCGGAAACGGCTTGCAAAATTTCCCGGTGTTAACCTCGGCAACTGCTAGTAACGGCAACATTACTATTAGCGGCACTCTCAACAGCATTCCCAATACGAATTTCCGCGTCGAATTTTTTGACAATACTGTTCTAGATCCCAGCGGTAACGGCGAAGGACAAACTTATCTCAACTTTGTTAATCTCATAACTGATGCTGCTGGCAATGCTAATTTTATATCGCCGCCTTTAACTGCAACAGGGGCGATCGTCACTACTGCTACTAACTTAACAACTAACGATACTTCGGAATTTTCTCAACCTTCCCCCGGCTTACTGGAATTTAGCAACCCCGCTTACACGGTGAATGAAAACGGTACAGTTGTAGGTACAGCAATTACCGTCAATCGCATCGGTGGTAATAAAGGTGCAGTTGGGGCAACGCTGACGCTGACGGATGGTACTGCTGTTGCTGCTGACTACACCAATACGCCGATCGCAATTAACTTTGCCGCCGGCGATACGACACCAAAAATTGTTACTATTCCGATCGCCGATGACGCGATCGACGAAGCTGACGAAACGGTTAATTTATCTCTAACTAATCCAACGGGAAATGCTACAGTTGGCGATCGATACAACAATGCAGTTTTGACAATTGCAGATAACGATAACCCTCCAACTGTCAGCATCGCCCCCGCCACGATTAACCAAGCTGAAGGCAATACAGGCACAACTACCTACAACTACACCGTTAGCCTCTCCAATGCTTCTGGTTTGCCCATTACTGTTAACTACAAGACAGATGACGCTACTGCTACTACGGGCGATCTCGACTACGAAGATAATGACGGTAATCTCATCTTTAATCCATCAGAAGCGCTAACAAAAACGATCGCTGTAATTGTTAACGGCGACAACAAATTCGAGGCGAATGAAACTTTCAGCGTTACCCTCAACAATGCCACCAACGCCACCATCGATCCCGCCGCCAACCAAAGTACGGGCATTATTGTCAATGATGATAGTGATGACTCTAATCCCACTCCAACTCCGACACCAACACCGACACCAACTCCGACAGAAACGCCGACACCGACACCAACGCCAACTCCGACAGAAACTCCGACACCAACGCCAACTCCGACAGAAACTCCGACACCAACGCCAAC
>NZ_JAUBSD010000014.1:0-76499 GCF_036704575.1 Microcoleus sp. K5-D4 | reverse complement strand
CGACAGAAACTCCGACACCAACGCCAACTCCGACAGAAACTCCGACACCAACGCCAACTCCGACAGAAACTCCGACAGAAATTCCCCCAAAAATTCCGACACCGACAGAAATTCCGGCAGAAACGCCAACACCGACTCCGACACCGACAGAAATTCCGACAGAAACGCCAACACCAATTCCGACACCAATTCCGACAGAAACGCCAACACCAACGGCAATTCCCACAGAAGTTTCCACCGCAATTCCTGCTAATATTCCCACAGCAACTCCGACACCGACAGAAATTCCGACAGAAGATTGCCCTTGTAACTCTCTATCCCTCCCAAATCTCAACCAACCCAATCCTGTAGAAAAGGTAGTTGTGAATAGTACGATCGATCTACCCCTCACAGGTACTGCTAGCAATGAGACATTCGACGGCAGCAGCAGCGAGGATTATTTCCAGGCAAAAGAAGGTAACGATAACCTGTTTGGCGGCGAAGGAAATGACTTCTTAAACGGAAACGAAGGCAACGACTTTATCTCTGGTGGAACGGAAGATGACTTGCTTTTTGGTGGCAAGAATCAAGACATTATTCTTGGTAATGAAGGAAGAGATACATTATGTGGGAATCGAGGAGAAGATTCGCTCAATGGCGGAGAAGATAGCGACTTCATTCACGGCAACGAAGACTCGGATTTTTTAGATGGGGGCAAAGGAAACGATTTCTTATTGGGAGGTAAGGATAGAGATTTAATTTTAGGCAGTGAAGGCAACGATACTCTGTTGGGAAATTTAGGTGACGATACTGCCTGTGGTGGCGGTGGCAACGATTACTTGCTGGGTGATGAAAATAACGACCTACTTGATGGCTGTGAAGGAAATGATACGATTTGGGGAGGAAAAGACGATGATACCATCTTTGGGGGAGCGGGAGACGACTTTTTAAGCGGCGATTTGGGAGATGATTATTTAATAGGAGGAAGTGGGAACGATCGTTTTCTGCTTTGGGCCGATTCAGGGATGGATATCATTCGAGATTTTGAACCCGGAAAAGATGCGATCGCCCTTACTAGAGGTTTGACTGCCTCTCAACTGTCAATTACTCAAGCCAACAGCGACACCTTAATCCGCTTGGCAGCAACCGGTCAAATTTTAGCTACTCTCAATAACGTATCAGGACTGACACAACTAGGATATTAAAATTGGTTTGTAGTTGCGCTTGGCGGTTGAGAAACCGGGTTTTTTTACGAAAATACGCAGGTTGTGACCCGCAGATTCGGTAAAAAACCCGGTTTCTTTGGTGAGAGTGCGTCCAGGACTGACCTAAAAAGTACGATCGCCCACCTGACTTTTTCCAACTTTAATATTTTTAGTACCTGATTTTTTCGGATATATCATTGCCAAACACCATTTTTTAGGCTTTTAAATTACCTGATTTTATTCCCATTGCCGCTCATTCGATTTGAGAACAAACTGGTTTACATAGAACAAATTGCTTGAGTCGCAATTCCTATTGCACCAAGTCCACAACAACAAGGAGCAACAAAAATGTCATCAGTTATCAACGGTACTCAATTCGACGACAACAACACTGTCAACGGCAACGGTCAATTCCACAAATCCTTAGTTGGAGACGATTGGACGATAGACGGTCAAGGTCAAATTCAGATTGCAAATGATACAATCTACGGCTATCAAGGCAACGATAAATTGTTCGGTCGCGCCGGAGATGACATCCTCTACGGCGGCTTCGGCAGCGACAATTTAAATGGCGACGCCGGCAACGATAAATTATACGGCGAAGCTGGCGAAGATTTCCTATACGGAGGCAGCGGTAAAGATACCCTATCGGGAGGGTTGCACAACGATTATCTATTCGGAGGAAGCGGCAAAGATTATCTCATCGGCGGCGACGGCAGCGATTACCTTGACGGTGCTAATTTTTCTGGGGCTGGTAACGGTATCGGCGCAGGTAGCGAATCCGATTCTCTCGCCGGCGGTGCGGGAACAGACACCTTTGTACTTGGCAACGTTAATAACGTTTACTACCTGGGAACTGGCCATGCTACAATTACGGATTTTACATTAGGTCAAGATAAAATCCAAATTAAAGGTAATTTAGCGGACGGCTATTCCCTTAAAATCGGCGATTGGAACGGCAACAATGTTCAAGATACTGGTATCTTCTACCAGGATAATTTGATTGGCGTTGTACAAAGCACAAACTTAACTAATGTCAACCCAAATCAAGTATTCTTATCGGCGCCTCCTATCCCTCAATAGCCTTAATTATCAATGTCAAAGGGCGGGTAGCATAGCACCGCCCTACTTTTTTAAATCTGGAGTTCTTTATCATGAGAATTGCGAATTGTCGCCCAACAATTAACCGGCTTTTCTACACAAGTTTGACTTTGATTTCAGCTATCCTATTAGGAGGGTTGGGAAAGCTTTCCGAGTCCAACAACAACACAGCTTTAGCGCAAGAAAACATCCCCATTAGCGGTAGCGGTGACGCGCAACTCCAGCCGATTTTGCAATCGTTGACAGAATTCATGCGCCACCGCTGCGTCGGTGCGGCCGTACTCGGTGTTTCTGTTAAAGGTAAACCCGTCGGTGTCTGGGGTTTAGGCCGCATGAAAGGCAGACCTACTAATAACTGGAATCCGGCTTGTGGCGACGATATGCAGGCTCCTCTGGCTCCCCCAGTCGCGGCAGATACCCCCATGCGTATGGGCAGTATCAGCAAGCCTGTTACCTTTGCAATGGTGCGCTGGGTGCTTAAACAGACGGCGCGCGATCGGGCCGGGTTAGAACTGACTGACGACCAAATTGAAGGGATGAAATTGTTCGATCCAGAGCATTATCCGCCGCTAATTCCTGGTTTGAACAAGCAATATCCAGTAGCGATTATCCCTGAAAAGTTGCACGCCGTATTTTCGGGTAAAGTCAAATTTCCCGTTCCCGTGAAAGACAGCAAGTGTGCCAATCTCAACTCAGGATTTGCAGACAAACAGTGGCAAAACGTCACCCTCGGACATTTTTTGTCGCACAGATCGGGACTTCAGCGCAGCGCGCCCAGATATGGTGAAGATGTCACCGCAAATTTGCCTGTCCTTCGCAATCTAAAAACCCCAGCGAATTTTCAAGCACAAGAACAGTTACTTGTCAATGAGTGGGGCTACAAATCTATCACTTCAGCTAAAAATCAACTCGGCATTTCTCCTAGCGTCGGCTATTTTTTGCCAAGTCCTACTTTAACAGAAACTATGCAGATTTTGGCTGGGCGATGCCTTCAGTATCCTCTCGGTCAATATCACTATTCCAATACCAGTCCCGCATTTCCTACGATTATTTTGCAGCAGCTTATAGCTTCCGGCAGCTATGCTGCTAAAATGGGTAAACCAGCAACTCATCAAGGTTCCGCTTTAGAGGTTTTCTTCAAAACCGAGTTAGGAATTTCTACTGCGGCTGACCGGGGAATTTTCATGAGCCAAGAAGTAGAAAATATTGGCGATCGCGAGCCAGTAAAACGGCATTGGAACGGAAAAACCTACTATTGGAAGGGATGGGATTTGAAGCGTCCGCACTGCATCTGGAAGGGTAGCTTCTGCGATTTTGCTACTTGGCTAAATCCGAAGCCGGGGAGAATAAATTGGTCTTGGAATTTAAGCCAAGTTCCGTTTAGCAGCAGAAACACTGATTTGAGTCCTGGCACGGGTTCGCTAGCTGCAGAAGCTGAAGTTTCCCTCAAATTTATGTCACAATATTGGGTGGGCGGTTATGAAAATAACCCCCGCATCGGAGAAAAGCGAAATAATGTTTGGAATCGATATACGGCCCACAACGGAGCGCTTGACGGTACTCATGCTTGGGCAATCCAGTTAGGGGGAAATACCAATCCGAAAGAGTGGAAATTGCCCCCGGTGGATGATAACGGTCGCATCCTTGATGATTTTGCTAATTTAAAGATGTATGCGGGTGTGTTGCCGGAGGGAGTCGATGTTTTTGTGGCTGTGAATCAAAGGGCGGACAAGAAATGTGTTGAGGCTAAAGGCTACAATTGTGGGGATGCTTACGGAATGTTGAATAATTTTATTTTGTACGGTGTTTCTCAGGTGAATTGGAATCTAGTTGCACCTCGTGCAGTTGAAAAATAAAATTTATAGCACTGTCGTCACGGCAGTTTATCCTATTCATTTTAACCGCTAAAAAAGCTTTTGATGCAGAGTATAATTTGCTCCACATAATTCAACAGAATTAGCGCTGCTGATAAGCTGTAGGTATCTAAATTGTATTTTTTTGGCGGGCGGCAGACACCACAAGAATTTCGTCAAAGTTGACTATCAACTTTAGATGCGTGTTAGCTTACCAGTAAAAAAAATGCAATTTTATAAAAAACTCTAACCCGGCGAGTCACAAGTCACTCCTAATGCTTGAATCTAAAACTTATTTCCAATTATCAAAATTTATGCAAGAGTGATGTAAGAAATCGTTTGCCAAATATTTATCCTGTTTGGGGTGCAAGGCTATTAGATTATTTTTAACTACTTAGGTGTTAAATCAATGCTTTTTTGGTAATCTACTTTTAGGCAATATTTGTTAAAGTCTCAGTGTCATTGTAGCCTATGTTAGGGCGATGGTATTAGTTTAAACTGATTAAAAATTAGGCTGCGAAAATCCGATGATCCACAAGAAGAACCGCAAAAAGTTACCCTTATTGGCAGGATTCTTAGTCTTGCCATTTATTTCTTGGTTCCTGAGTACGATCGCACTATTTCTCAGTCTCTGGGTCATCGTACCAGCACCCACGATGTTCCTGTACCCTTTGGCGGTGGGAGCACCAGAAATCAGTCCTTGGTTGGTCGGTATCAATACGATCGCCCTTGTCCTGAACCTGCTCAGACGGCATCAAGGCAAAGTCTACATTATTTTACTGATTTGTAACCTGTTCGCCCTCATCCTGGGCCTGCTTCCCCTGATTCAATTCCCAGCAGCCAATGCAGCCATAGCTACCCAAATGCAAGCTGTTCTAGGGGAAAACTATTTAGCAGCCGTTCCTCAAGCCGATCGCGCGCAGCTACGCCCTCAACCGTTTATCCTCGCAGATGCGTTCCGAGGAATTCCCATCAGAGACGTTAGGATCGATCGGGCTATTGTATTTGCCAACCCTGACGGAGTTTCACTGCAACTAAACCTTTATCGGCCGATGCAAATTGGCAAATATCCGGCTATTATCACGCTCTACGGGGGAGCTTGGCAAAGAGGCAATGCCGATTCCAATGAGGAATTCAGCCGCTACATGGCCGCCCAAGGCTATTGTGTGGTTGCAATTGCTTACCGCCACGCTCCCAAGTATCGATTTCCTGCTCAGCTTGAGGACGTACAAGCCGCTATTTCCTATATCAAAACTCACGCTGCTGATTGGGAAATCGATCTCGATCGAATTGCTCTCATGGGAAGGTCTGCAGGTGCCCATTTAGCAATGCTAACTGCTTATAATTCTAGTGTACTTCCAGTTCGAGCAGTGGTGAACTATTACGGGCCAAATGACCTGCTTCGGGGATACAATGACCCACCTTTTCCTGATGCTATAAATGTTCGAGCCGTCTTACGTGCCTTTTTGGGAGGAACGCCAGACGAACTCAACGAGCTTTACCGTCGGGCTTCTCCCATAAATTATATTAAACCCAATCTTCCCCCTTCTCTACTGGTTTATGCAGGTCGCGACCATATCGTTCAGCCCAAGTTTGGTCGATCGCTCTACGAACGATTGCGCGCCACGGGCGATTCCCTACGGGATAGCTTCGCTTCACGGGCTATTTTGCTCGAAATTCCGTGGGCTGAACACGCCTTTGATGCAGTTTTTAATGGCCCGAGCAATCAATTAGCTTTGTACTACACAGAACGCTTTTTGGCTCATGCTCTGAAGTCTTCGGATTACCAACGAGTTAACTAAAAATTATCAACTTACTCATTTATGCTCAATAAACTGCGGCTATAACAGTTTAATAAGTTCCCAAATCTCCTAAAGATTTCTACGGCAAATTGTCGCACCAAATTTTAGAATAGTTGCCAGACTTTATTTATCATATAGCGGTTCGATCGCGTGGTGAGGTATGCCCTATGCCCCATGCCCCATGCCCCATGCCCCATGCCCCATGCCCCATGCCCCATGCCCCATGCCCTGTTACACTGAAATCCTGCGGTTGTGTGCGCTTTGTGCGATCGACCTTTCTGAAAAAAACATAAAGTTCTGTAGCTTAGGATACATTTATTTGGTTAATGATTGTTTAAACTCTCCAAGTGTAGATTGTGTACTCTCCATAATTCTCCAAAACCCCTAAACGAGTGCGTTGTTTGCTGGACTGCGATTTATCGATCGTCGAACCGTTAAAAACCATAAGTAGTTTTGACCTGAATTCATCGGAATTGATTCGCACAAAATTTTTGAGCTGACCAGGGTGAAGATTAGTTACTAAATTTGTGCAGTGCAGACATCTATAATGTTGACTCAAGTTTGTACAGGCTCTTGCCATCTATCTTCTTGCTAATAACCGCAATCCAACCGCATCTCACACTGGATTGTCACACCCGATGGACGGCGAAGTCATTGCGCCTCCCTCCTCCAATCTTTTAGAGTCTGCCAAAAAGGCATTCTCCCAAAAGTTAGCTTTGACTAAAAACGTTGGGTAAATCCAACATATTCGTCAATCGTTAGACTTTTGCTAACATCTATTTTTTCTCAACTACTTGTCCTGCAATCCCAATAAAAATAACCATGAGTGGAAACCAATCGCGCGTTCAAGCAATTTCTCAAATCGTCAACCGTAAACAGATGCCTGCCCGGCCTCCCAAGCGGTTAGAAGATATGTGGGCAACAGACGTTTTTAGTCTGAGCAAGATGCAAGAAAGTCTGCCCAAAAGCATTTTCAAATCCGTAAAAAACACCATTCAAACCGGCCAAAAACTAGATGATTCCGTAGCTGATGTAGTTGCAGCAGCAATGAAAGATTGGGCTCTTTCCAAAGGAGCCCTGTATTACGCCCACGTATTTTACCCGCTAACCAACAGCACCGCCGAAAAGCACGATGCTTTCATCTCAGTCCAAGGCGATGGCTCCGTCATCTCAGAATTTGCAGGAAAAGTTCTAGTACAAGGCGAACCCGATGGCTCCTCATTCCCCAACGGCGGCATTCGTTCCACCGCCGCCGCTCGCGGATATACAGCCTGGGATGTCACCAGCCCTGCTTATGTCATGGAAACAGATAACGGCATGACATTGTGCATTCCCACTGTTTTCATCTCTTGGACAGGGGAAGCCTTAGACAAGAAAACGCCGCTTTTGCGTTCCATTGCCGCCATGAACAAAGCAGCAACCCGAGTGTTAAAGCTATTAGGAAATACCGAAGTTGCTCCGGTCAATTCCAGTTGCGGTTCCGAACAAGAATACTTCCTGGTAGATGCCAATTTCACCAACAGCCGCCCGGATTTACTGCTAGCAGGTCGCACTCTTTTTGGCAAACCTCCTGCGAAAGGTCAGCAATTTGACGACCACTATTTTGGAGCGATTCCAGAGCGCGTTCAAGTCTTCATGCAGGAAGTAGAAGAAAAAATGTATCGGCTGGGAATTCCTGCCAAAACCCGCCACAACGAAGTAGCTCCCGGTCAGTTTGAAATTGCACCAGTTTTTGAAGCTGCAAACGTCGCCAGCGACCACCAACAATTAACCATGACAATTCTCCGCAACACTGCGAAGAAACACGGTTTTATGTGTTTGCTGCATGAGAAGCCTTTCGCCGGCATTAACGGTTCCGGCAAACACGTCAACTGGTCGGTCGGCAATGCCACCCAAGGAAACTTATTAGACCCAGGCGATACACCGCACTCGAACATACAATTTCTAGTTTTCTGCGGCGCTGTGATTCGCGGAGTTCACAAATACGGCCCGCTATTGCGCGCGGTAGTTGCTACTGCCAGCAACGACCACCGATTGGGTGCAAATGAGGCTCCACCAGCAATTATCTCTGTCTATTTGGGTTCGCAATTAGAAGATATCTTCGGGCAAATTAGCCGGGGAGAAGTTAAGGACTCTAAAGGTCGGGGAATTATGAACTTAGGTGTAGAAACACTGCCTACTTTCATGAAGGATGCTGGAGACAGAAACCGGACTTCGCCCTTTGCCTTTACTGGAAACCGATTTGAATTCCGTGCAGTAGGTTCCGGTCAGTCTGTTTCCGGGCCGCTGGTGGCGATGAATACAATTCTTGCAGATTCTTTGGACTGGATTGCTAACAAATTAGAAAGCGATTTGGCTAACGGAACTGAACTGAATGCTGCCATCCAAACACTTCTCAAAGAAGTGATGGACGAACACGGTGCGGTTGTATTTGGCGGCAACGGCTATTCCGAAGAATGGCACAAAATGGCTGTTGAGGAACGGGGTTTAGCTAACTTGCGGACTACTGCCGATGCTTTGCCCGTGTTGAAGGAAGGATACATTGAAGACTTGTTTGAAAAGACAGGTGTTCTGACTCCAGTTGAATTGGAAAGCCGTTACGATGTTTATGCTGAGCAGTATTTACTGGCAATTGAAGTCGAAGCAAAACTGGTAATAAGCATGGCAAAAACCATTATTTACCCCGCAGCTTTGAGGTATTTAGCTGAAGTTTCTGGCACGATTTCTAAATTGAAAGAGATTGGAATTGAACTGGAAAAGGAAAGTGCCGAAAAAGTAGCAGTGCTAGTTAAGTCCATGATGGATACTGCGAGCAAATTGAGTGCTGCTTTGAGCAAGCACGATTTTGCTTCGACAGAAGACCATATGCAGTATGCTTCGCAAACAATTCGTCCTTTGATGGATGAGGTTCGCAAGTATGCGGATGCTCTGGAAGGTGAAGTGGCTGATGATTTGTGGCCTCTGCCTACTTATCAAGAAATGCTGTTTGTTAAGTAATAAGTAGGTGTGCAGAATTAATTACACAATATTTATACTGAAACCCTTGCCTAGCAAGGAGTCTTTATGTAATTAATTTTGTGTGGTTACTTAGCAAACAAATTCGGTTAATTGCAGGTTAGAGTAGTAAGGACACGGCAGTGCCGTGTCCTTACTTGTTGTTGAGCTTAAATGAGTGTTACGCTGAATCTGTCAGAGTCATTAAATGCGAGCGAGAGTAAGAGTTCTGAAGATTGTTGAGATACCCTTAAAATAATTTTTAGGGGTGAAAAAATTAACCTGGCTCCGAAAAGCTCTTATGCGAATTCAATCTTTCTTTAAACAAATGACTCTGGCGGCTCTAGCTCTATTTTTTGCTATCAGTTGCAGTCGATCGACTCCGAACGTAGACTCTTCCCCGGAAGCAAGCACCTCTAGCAGTTTTAGAGTGGCAATGCTCACCACAGGCGCCAAAGACAACCAAAGTTGGGATCAAGCTTGCTTTGAAGGATTGAATCTCATCAAAAATAAATTTAATGCTGAGGTAGACATTACTGACAGTATGGACGGTGAAAATAGTGAACCTACCATACGCAAATATGCCCAGTCAGGCTATGACCTGGTAATTGCAGCCAGTGGTGCCTATTCCAAAGCTGCCGAAAAGGTCGCTAAAGAATTTCCGCGAACGAAATTTGCCCTGATTACAACGCATCCAGGGAATAACAGAAATTTGGGGGCTGTTGCCTTTCGATCGGGTGAGGTGGGCTACCTCGCAGGCGCTTTGGCTGCCATGAAGACCAAAAGCAATAAAGTTGGCTATATTGTGGGTGAACCTTATCCGGTTTACAAAGAAGAAGAAGCCTTGTTTAGGCGGGGAGTGAAGGCAACGAATCCCTCTGTTCAAGCCTCGACGGCTTTTCTCAACTCTTGGGTTGATACGGAAAAATCCACCAAAGTGGCAACGGATATGGTTGCTTCTGGAGTAGATGTTTTGGCATTCAACGCGGGTGAGGCAGGGTTAGCCGCGCTAAAAGCCGTTTCGCAAAAGCCAGGAGTCTTGGTAATTGGTAGGACAAAGGATCAGTACGAAGTGGCTCCCGGCAAAGTCCTAACTAGCGTTCTACAGGACATCCCCAATCTGGTGCTAAATGTGGCAGTGTTAACCCAGCAAGGTCGCTGGGAAGGAAAACTTTACAAGTTTGGGCTCAAGGAAAAAATCTACGACTTTGCCCCTTTCCGTGGTAGTCTCACGTCTCAGGAAGAGGACACTTTCAAGATGATCCGAGAAGCTGTGACGACTGGCAAAATCGATGTTTCTCCTTAGTCCACCGATTAATTGATTTACCAATATTGATCCTAAGTCCGATGCAAAATCAACGCAACGAGCGCGTTCTGCCGATCGCCAGAAGCTCTCGTTCTCATCCCTGGCAACGCTTCTTTTCTATTGCAAATCAGCTCCGATATGGTTTGATATTTTTGGTTCTTCTGAGCTTACTGCCCACAGGTGGCTTGCTGATCTACCTCAGCTTTCAGGCGCAGATCCAGCAATCGCGATCGCTCCAAGAAGAGCGCAGCCAGACAGCAGGAGGGCAGATTGATAATTATTTAGATGACTTGAAACGAAAACTGAGCTATTTAGCTAGGGTCAAAGGACTCACAAAATTTCAACCTCAAGCGCAGCAGAGCCTGTTGGAAGGGATGATTCGTCATAATGATGCTTATGAAGCCGTTGCCATTTTGAACCGGAAGGGACAAGTTGTCGCGTCAGTTGCACCCTACGAACCGCTTAAGTTAGAAAATCCAGCCACTTCGCCACTGTTTATTCGTGCCTTCAAACAACAGGAAGATTATGTGAGTCCTGTAGAAATTAATCCTCAAACTCACCAACCAACCACCATTCTGGCGGTTCCGATTCGGAATGAGCGAGATGAGGTGGATGGGGTGCTATTAGCGCAGGTAAATCTCAACTTTCTCTGGTTTATTGTTTCCCAAACGGAGGTGGGCAAGACGGGTTATGTCTATGTAGTTGATGAGCGTAATTTTCTCATTGCTCAAAAGGGTAGTAAGCCAGAAACGTTTCAACTTCAAGATATTTCTAAGCGCCCCTTTTTTCAATTCTTGAAAGGCTCCGAAGATACTAAGCACCTTAACGTTTATCAGGGTCTAAACCAGGTAGAAGTATTGGGAGCCAGTGCCTTAGTTCGGAGCGTGAATTGGAATGTGGTTGTAGAACTGCCAACGGCTGAGGCTTATGCTCCCGTTTACCAAATGCTCTCAATTATGGGAGGCTCATTGATGGTGGTGACGATCGTCGCTGTTGGCATTGGGTATCTATTTATTCGGCAAATTGTGGTGCCACTTCAGCGCTTAACCGCGGCAGCTACTGAACTCAGTGCGGGGCAATTAGAGACGCGGGTCAACATCGACAGCCAAAACGAGTTGGGGACATTGGCGATCGCATTTAACAATATGGCAACCCAGTTAGAGGAACTGATTACAGCAGTTGAAGTGGAACGCAATTTCGTTTCAGCCATTCTTGAAATTGCAGGTGCGCTGGTAGTTGTGCTCGACCCGCAGGGACAAATCGTTCGCTTTAACCGGGCTTGCGAACAAACGACTCATTACTCGTTTAGTGAAGTGAAAGGGCGCTACATTTGGGAATTGTTCCCGAACTCAGACTTAGCAGGACTTGCCAAAACTGCTTTTGAGTCTTTACAAGTTGGTAATTTTCCCCAGCAGTATGAAGGCAGTTGGGTGAGCAAAAATCAACAACTCAGACGGATTGCCTGGTCAGATACTGCTTTAGTCGATAATCAAGGTGAAATTGAGTACATCATCAAAACAGGGATTGACATTACTAAACGGAAACAGGTAGAAGAAGAACTCAAAGCGTCGGAACAGCGGCTATCTTTTCTATTCCGCCAAAGTGCACTGGCAGTTGTGGAATGGGATTTAAACTTTAAAGTCACTGCTTGGAATCCAGCGGCAGAGCAGATTTTTGGTTACACGCCTACAGAGGCGATCGGACACCATGCCGCAGAATTAATTGTGCCTGCGTCTGCCAGAGAGGTAGTCGATCGAGTTATGAACGAGTTGTTGAGTCAGGTTGGAGGAATCTACAGCGTCAACGAAAATATTACCAAAGACGGCAAAACCATTATTTGCGAATGGTTCAATACGCCTTTAGTAGGGGATGCTGGAAAGATTGTTGGGGTTGCATCCTTGGCACTGGATATTACTGAGCGCAAGCAAGCCGAAGCTGCTTTAAGGCAAGCAAAAGATGAAGCTGAGGTTGCACTCAAAACCTTACAGCAAACTCAGGCACAGCTTATTCAGGCAGAGAAAATGTCAGGTTTGGGGCAACTGGTTGCTGGTGTTGCTCACGAAATTAATAATCCAGTCAACTTTATCTATGGCAACCTGAGCCATACTGCCGACTACACGCAAAATTTACTAAAATTGATTGAGCTTTATCAGCAAACCTATCCAACTAATACCCAAATTCAGGAAAAAATTGAAGAGTTCGATCTGGACTACATTAGTGAAGATTTGCCCAAAATGCTGACTTCAATGAAGGTAGGAGCCGATCGCATTCGTCAAATTGTCCTGTCGCTAAGAAACTTCTCGCGGCTCGATGAGGCAGAAAAGAAGCCAGTTGATATCCACGAGGGAATTGACAGCACATTGATGATTTTGCAAAACCGACTGAAGGCAAAACCGGATCATCCTGCTATTGAAATTGTTAAAGAGTACGGCGACTTACCGCGAGTAGAGTGCTATGCCGGACAGTTGAACCAAGTCTTTATGAATATTCTGACAAATGCCATTGATGCTTTAGAAAACAACGACAATCAGCGTTATACAAAAGACATCCAAAACAATCCCAGTCGCATCACTATTCGGACTAAGCTAGTCACAAACGAAACTCATTCTGGTTCTTCAAAAAATGTAGTAATTCAAGTTCAAGACAATGGGTCTGGGATGACGGAAACTGTTAGACAACAGGCGTTCAATCCCTTCTTCACTACAAAACCCACTGGTAAAGGAACTGGATTAGGGCTATCCATCAGCTATCAAATTGTAGTTGATAAGCACGGTGGCTCCATCGAGTGCTTCTCTCAACCCCACCAAGGAACAGAGTTCCGCATTGAAATTCCTGTTTTGCAAAGCGGTGCTGTAGCACTCGTGGGTAAATAACTGCGATCGCATTCCTCTATATAGCGTTTATTAAGTAGGTTGGAAACTGTTATATCGCTTCTGAAGGATTTGTGTAAATAAAAGAAAAGTGGTCAGCTCAAATTCAAAAAAAGAAGGGGCAGACAAGTAGTTAGTCCCTGCAGCGGGCGCTCTGACTCTCGACAGCAGGCTTTAAGAAGTCGGGGATTTAACATAAGATTAGATAGACCTACTTAAAGCTAGATAAATGACAGTACCGCGTCTGGAACAATTTAGAGGTTGTCTGATCGGTCAATGTCTCGGCGACGCTATAGGCTGTAGAGTAGAAGGCTATCCTCCGGAAGTTTGCCAAAACTTTGTCAACTACGAAGTTAGACTCAAAAAAATCAAAGATCGCGATCGTTTCGGCTTTCCTTTTGGTCAATACACCGACGACTCTCAACTCGCCCGCGAACTCCTCCAAAGCTACCTCGCTTGTGGCGAATTCGACCCCAGCGACTACGCCACCCGTATTGCTGACCTTTTTGCTCAAGAGCGCATTGTCGGGCGGGGTCGATCGACCGAAGAAGCTGCAAACCGCCTGATACGGGGCGTTGCTTGGCAAGAAGCTGGTACTCCTGCTCCCAATGCTGGTAATGGCAGTGCTATGAGGGCTGCACCGATCGGCTTAATATTCTACGATCGCCCGTCCCAGCTTGTACAAGCTGCTTGCGATCAAGGGAGCATCACCCATCAAGATTCGCGGTGTTCGGCCGGGGCTGTGGCGATCGCCGGGGCTGTGGCGATCGCCCTTCAATCTGACATGATGATTGAAACTGAGCCATTTCTCGGTCAACTGAGCGAATGGGTAGGAGAAGTTGATTCTTCCTTTGCCGCTTTGCTCAAAGATTTGATTGATTGGGTCAAATTGCCCCCAGAGTCAGCCGTAGAGTTGATTTCTAGAGCTGGACTCCCGTTAAACTACGATCGCTCTTGGCAAGGAATTTCCCCTTTTGTAGTCGGTAGTGTCTTGTGGAGTTTATATGCGTTTTTGAGAACACCTCAAGATTACTGGGAAACTCTCTGCACTAGCATCGCCGTCGGCGGCGATGTGGATACCACCGCAGCAATGGCTTGTGCCATCAGCGGGGCATTTCTGGGCCGAGAAGCCATCCCGAATCAACTAGCGGAACTTTTGAACGATCGAGGTACTTGGGGCCTGGGCGAACTGATTAAACTCGCTGACAATTGTTATCAGTTGAAAGTCAAGCTGTAGCCGCTTCTAAAAACTTAGGACTTATTATTAGGGCTAGATAAATTTGGACGATCGACATTTGTTTCTAAATCAGTCGATCGTCCCGACTCAAATTCCCTCAATCATATCAATTCCGGTTGCATTGGAATGATTAAACCGCAGAGTACGCAGAGAACGCAGAGGAAGAGAACAGAGAGATGAATAATTCCGATGCTAACGGATTTGATATCAAACGATTTTCTCGCTAGAAAGTTCCCCAGTAGCAGGAGGCTCTACCGTATCGCCAAAGACAATCCGCAGAAAAGGCGGAGCCAAAAAAGTCGTCAGAATCACCATGATAATAATCGAGACTTCTAATGGTTTATCCAAAACCCCACTCGCGGAACCGATGGCGGCAAACACTAAGCCGACTTCGCCCCGAGGAATCATCCCCACTCCGATCGCCAATCGATTGATTCCCGGCTGACCAAACACCACCCAGCCTGTTACGATCTTGCCAAAAATAGCAACGACAATCAAGAAAGTGGCAATCAAAAGTCCCGCCCGATTATCCGGCACTGTTGGGTTCAAAACTCCCAAATCGGCCCGTGCTCCCACCGTTACAAAGAAGATGGGCACAAATAAATCGGCGATGGGTTTCACCAGTTCATCCAACTCCTGGCGGGCCTCGCTTTCATCCAACACCAAACCAGCCGCAAACGCACCCAAAATCGCTTCGAGATGAATTGCGTTGCCCAGAAAAGCCATGAAGTAGGCAAAAATAAAAGCCGGGATGATAATATTTCCGCGAGTTTTGAGTTGACCCACCACCGCCGAAAAGGTTTTGTTGAAGACACCGCCCAGCAGAATCGAACCTAGCAGAAAAACAGTGGCGCTGACAATCAAATAGATGACATTAACAACATCAATCTCCCCGGTTTTGGCTAAACTGGCGACAACAGCCAGGACAATAATTCCTAGCACATCATCAATCACCGCCGCACCGACAATAATTTGACCTTCTTTAGAGTTCAGTTGTCCTAATTCAGACAAAACTTTCGACGTAATTCCGATGCTGGTTGCCGTCAAAGCGGCCCCCGCAAAAATTGCTGGAATTGCGGGAGTGTGGAAAATTATCATCAAGCCCGCAGTACCAGCGGCAAAGGGAACTGCCACACCTACGCAGGCGACAACAGTCGCTTGAATTCCCACTGCTTTCAGTTGTTTGAGATCCGACTCTAAGCCAATTTCAAACAGCAGAATAATCACGCCTAATTCAGCTAGCACTGACATGACTTCACTCTGCGATTCAAAGACACTGGTGAGGGCGGCAGGGGATAGATGATTAATCGATTGCAGAACTGTCATAATCCCGGAGTCTGATGCTGACAGCCCACCTTCGGGAAAAACGATTAGGTGTAAAGCAGATACGCCAACAATTACCCCTGCTACAAGTTCACCCAAAACCGGGGGAAAATCGAACTTTCCAGCCACTTCTGCGCCGATTTTACTGGCGATATAAATCACGACCAAACTTAGCAAAACTCCGCTCATAACGATCGGCGAATTTTCTGCTGCGACTGTTGCTAACAAAGGTATGGGAGCAACTAGGGATGCCATCCCAGAACTTAAAGCTGTAGTTGTATGGTTCAAAAACATGGGTACGATGATGGTAAGAAAGACAATTCTAGGCTGACTGTTGACTGTTGACTGTTGACTGTGAGCCGGAAAATTGATAAGTGTTACATATTGGGTAGGCAGTTAACTCGACATGACTATCAAGCAAAACTCGAAGAACCCAAATCTGGCGGTACATCCTGCCACCGCCCTTGTCCGACTGCTTGAATTGCTTCTTTTAGCAAGATATCGCCAGTATAAATTGCCCTACCGACGATCGCACTTTTGACACCAATTGGTTCCAAAGCCAGCAAACTCAACAAATCTGCGATCGAACTAACGCCACCAGAAGCAATCACGGGAATCGAAATAGCGTTAGCAATTTCGCGCAAAGATTCCAAATTCGGCCCTTCCATAGTACCGTCGCGGTGAATGTCGGTGTAAATAATTTCAGCAGCGCCTAATTCGGCCATTTTTTGCGCCAATTCGGCCGCTAAAACTTCCGAAGTTTCTAGCCAGCCTCTAGTCGCAACTTTACCATTTCTGGCATCTATTCCCACCAGAATTCGATCGGGAAATTCGGCGCACAATTCGCCGACTAATTGCGGTTGTTCGACGGCGACAGTGCCGAGAATGACGCGCCGGACGCCTAAATTGAGGATAGCAGCAACAGAAGCGCGATCGCGCATTCCCCCACCTACTTGACAGGGAACGTCTACGGATCGGACGATCGCTTCAATGGCTGCTTGGTTGACTGGATGACCTGCTTTAGCGCCGTCGAGGTCTACTAAATGCAGCATGGTTGCGCCTTCATTTACCCACTGTCTGGCGACTGCGACGGGGTTGTCGTTAAAAGTCTGAGACTTCGCGTAGTCTCCCTGATACAATCTGACGCATTTTCCATCCAATAAGTCGATCGCTGGAATTACATTCATGATTTTTCCTCAAATTGGTAATTATACCAGCTAAAAAAAAGAATGCAACTTTACGCAATATCCCAACCCATACATAATCCTTCATTCCGAATTATAAAATCTAAAATCTAAAATCGTATTACCCATTACAATTTATTTTTGACCTTCGCAACCGCTATTTAAATGGAACATAATCGCCGAAGAAAGCGTTGACCATAAAGGAGTATTGACATCGGCTTTTTGCAAAGCTTCGGCCGTCCAGTCGTTGCAAGTTCTCAAAATAGAGTAACTGCCTTTAGCTTCATAAAAACTGTCGCTGTTACCGTAGCCGTAGCTAATTTTTATTTTCCTAATTGCTGGGTCTAATTGGAATGTAGTTTTAATAAAATTTACCATCTTCAGATAATTCGCTCCACTAATTTTAACACATTTGGTTTCTTGATTTTGGGGCAAAACCCGATAACCTTGAACGTGTAGGGTAGACGGAGTAAGGAGAAATAGCGCCTTAAAAGCTGTAACTGGGTTGATACTTCCTGATGTGGGAGTTTCCAGCATAAAATCTCTATCTCCCCAGCCAAAAGATAGATATTTATAATCAGAAGTGGCATCCCGCCCTATTTCTGTTAGCGGTAAAAATTGATTCCAGTCAAAATATTCATTTTTAACTGGAACAATGATTTCGGTGTGGATGCCTTGGTTGGAAATGTATAGAGAGATTGTGCAATCTGCTGGCGAGTAATTTCCCCACTTTCTGGGAGTTAGATAGCCAATTGTTAGGAAAGCGGTCAAAGATAAGATGACAATTCCTAAGCGCTGTATGCTTTTTCTCATTTTAACCGTGGGTTTCAATTTCGGCCTTCGGATGGCGGGCGCTGCATTTTTGTGGGAAAGAATTCTTGCAAAGCAGAATTGCGCTGTTCGGGGGTTTCGTTAGCCCAATTCGACAAACTTTCGTAGAAAAAGAAGGACACGCCAGCGAAATTTCTTTTTCGCACTTCTTGCACTTGTTCTTGAATTTGCTTGAGGGGAACAGAATTATTTTTAAGACCTGTTAAAATGCCGATCGCAGTTGGAATGTTAAGTTTAGCCAGCTTAACTTCTTCCCGTTCCAGTTCGGCACTAAAACGCTTGATATCGCTGCGATAAACCTGCAACACAATTTCTTGGATGTAGCCGCGTCTTTCCCAGGTAAACCAGTCCTGCAAGTGGGCGGGTAAAGAAAAGTGAAAAGGGTTGGGAGATAAGCTGACAATACATTTTTCTTTGCGGGATTTGATGGTGCGGGAAACTCTGCCCACGAAGTCGTTGATTTTGTCAGCGCGCCAGCGCACCCAGAATGTTTCGCGGGCGTCGTCGGAGGGAGGGCTTTTGATTTGTTCTTGATACATTAACACTGTTAACGGCTCGTAGCCAAATTCTACTGGCAAGCCGAAATGGTCGTCAAATTGAATGCCATCTATATCATAATTATCGACAATTTCTATGATTAAATCTAAGATAAATTGCTGAACTTCGGGATGAAAGGGATTCAGCCACACTCGCTCGTGTTTGCCTTCTTTCCAAATAGTTGAACCGTCGCGCCGCTGTGCCAGCCATTCTGGGTGAAGTGTGGCTAATTCCGATTCTGCAGGAGCCATGAAACCAAACTCAAACCAGGGGATTACTGCTATACCTTTTTGATGGGATTGTGCTATAATTTCTTTGAGGATGTCTCGGTCTTTCAATCCGGGCGATGGGTCGATCGGCTGTCCGAATACTCGCTGGGCTGCAGCGCTCGGATAAAGCGTATAGCCTCCTTGCCAAACCGTGGGATAGATGGTATTAAAATTGAGTTTGTCCAGTCGATTTACAGCGTCAATGATGTTGTTGCGGGAGAAAATAACGTCGCTGTCAATGTTAGTCAGCCAGACGCCGCGCAATTCGGTTGTTGGGGTTTTGGGCGGGGTTTGAGCCAAGAGACGGGGGGATAATATGGCAGAGGAGGTAAGGGCGATCGCAAAAACAAGTATTAAAGCCAGTATCCGCTGCCATTTGTGCAGTTTAATCATTAATTTTTCGCAAATATGATTATTTTTAGACTGATATTTTACCGTATAATTAGCTTGGTAGGGTGCGCCAGCTAGGGTTATTTTATTAAAAGTCGATCGAACATTTCCTGACGCACCTACTATTTTTGATCTTATTGGGGGTCAACGATGATACCCATAAATAATATTGTTCCTGTAGTATCGTCTTGAATGGCACAAAAGAATGGACGGTTTACATTCATTAGAAAAGGCAAACTTCTGAATAACTCGATGGAAGCCACTCCGGCTGCTTCTGTACCTTCTTCGTTCACTTCGACAAATGTTTTGTGTTTTACTGAAGCTACTGCTACGTTGTCATCAGTCATCGGAGAAAAGTCGGCTTTTGAGATTTCAAAAATTCCTGCCATTCCCAAAGCTATGAGTGTGCTTTTGAGTTCAACTTTATACTCCATTGTGAAGCGGGGTATTTCAATTATACAATTTATTTCTCTAAATTCTTGCATCCATTTATTCCAGTTTTCGGGTCTTAATTGCTGCAAAAAAGTTTCCAAGTTGCTATTGAGCTTGGGCAAAAAAATATACATACTCAGAGAACCTTCTTTGCCGTAAGGTAAACTAACTGCTTCAAATTTGTCTGTTTCGTAGTACCCATAAATGGCTGTCTGAGACATCATCGGATGCTGTTTGGAACTGCCGTCGCTTAAAGAGAAAGTTTTGTTCGCAGTTTGAGATTTATCAAAGGGGGTTTTCCAGTTGCCTTTGAAATAGATAGCGTTAATCAAAAACAAGACTTCACCGGGGCTAATTTTATCGACAATTCTCTCTATTTTTCCTTGAGTTTTTTGGCTCACCCAGTTGTTAATGATGCTAATAGCTTGCGGATTCATAAATTCGAGTTCGCTCAGATTAGCCTTGTAGTAGTGTTGATTTGTTTGCAGAAATTCTGGTTTTAAGGAGAAGCCTTGTTGCGCCCAAAGCGAGTTGGCAATTAATACTTGGACATTGGGGTCAAGTGTCTGCCAACTATTTTGCAAACCTTGATTGGCTGCGTTGATTTCTTGCAGAGTCATTCCCGTTAATTCGAGAACTTTTGTCATTTCTTGTTTAGTTTCTCCGCTGACTCCGTTGTATGTCATTGACAGTGCGAGGGCGACAGAAGTAGGGGAAATAAAGATATTTTTATTCGGCTGTTGTTTGCTGAGGGTGTTGAACAAGTTAAAACCAAATTTGGTATTAGCTGCAACAAGTCTGGCGTCTACATTTATCTGGTTGTTAGGGGGTGTCATGGCTAGAGCTTCTGAGTGAGGATTTGCGAGGTTGATTGCGTTAATTTTTAGTGGCGGCGCTAATTATGTGATTCAACCGGACTGGATATCATATTCTATTGGTTAATTTTTTAAGAATAACCTTGCAGGTTCATGACTTTTCGATAGTGGGCTTCTATTTCACTCACCGTTTGCGATTGACGCTTCCCCGTCCACTCGCTGCGATCGAATAATTCCCGCCTCAAAGCATCAACATCGATCGTTTTCACCTTACCTTCGGCGACAATTTGCTTGCCGTTTACCCAAACGGTGTCTACCGCATTAGTCGGGCGTCCCAATATTAGTAACCCAATCGGATCGGTGCGCGGCAGCAATGATAAACTGGTTAAATCATACAGCACAAAATCTGCTTTTTTACCGACTGTGAGCGAACCCATTTCATCGGCGAGATTCAAGCCTTTTGCTCCTCCCAGGGATGCCATTTCTACAGACTGGCGCGGTGTAATCCATTGGCGGTAATCCAAATCCGTAATATTGTGCAAAATCGAACCAATTTTAATCGCTTCCAGCAAATCTTGAGAGTCATTGCTAGCAGCGCCGTCGCAGCCAAAAGATACGTTGACTCCCGCTTGACGGTATTTCAAAATTGGTGCAATCCCGCTTCCCAAGCGCAAGTTGCTGAGGGGATTGTGTACGACTGTCGCTCCAGTTTCTGCCATAATCGCAATGTCGGAATCGTCCAGCCAAACGCAGTGCGCTAAAGAAGTTCGCGGACTCAAATAACCAATTTTTTGCAGGTGTGCGACAGCGCTACAGCCGTATTTTTCGTGAGCTAGTTGTTTTTGAGCGGGCGTTTCCAAGAGGTGGGCGTGACGGCAAAGGTTGTAGCGATCGCTCAATTGGATGCAGCCTTCAAACAAAGCATCGGAACACAGTTGAATTCCCGTTGGCGCCAACAACATATTAACACCTTTTTCGGGATTGTGAAACTGTTTTATGGCTGTTTCCATTAATTCCAAAGTTGCCTTAGTCGATCGAATGTAAGCCGCGTGTTCGATGCCATTATCGCCAGAAGGCATTCCCGCCGTCAGGGATTGATCTTGAATTAACGGCCCGATAAAAGCGCGGATGCCGATTTCTTGATAAGCGCGAACTGCGGCGGCGATTGTCTCTAATTCTTGCCCCGGAATCAACACTAAATGATCGACTACGCTTGTACCGCCGGACAGCAATGTTTCTACCGCAGTTCCCAAGGCGCTCAAGTAAACTTGTTCGGGTTCTAGAGGTGTAAAATCGTATAATTCGGCAATCCACAACTCCAGCGGCAAAGGGGGAATTATGCCCCGTTGCCACATTTCTGAAGAGTGAGTGTGCGCGTTGACAAAACCGGGAAGCAGCAGCTTATTTTTGCCGTTAATAACTGTTTGACCCCCCCTATCCCCCCCTTGGTAAGCGGGGGAATGAGAGGGGAGGTTATTGGGCGCGATCGCACTTATGCAATTATCCACCACTTGCACATCTGCGGTTTCATAACCGCTATCCACCGTAATTAAAGCATTTTGAATTATAAAGCTCATAGATTTACCCTTTCTGTAAATTTATATTGATTTTTATTGTATGATTCCCAGGTGCTAACATTAACGATCGCCCAACGGTAATAAAGTTAATAAATTCTAATTTTTTATCAAAAAGTTACCACGGCTACTTAATTATAACAAAGATTTAAGATATGACAAGTTACTAACAATCAAATAGTTATAAGATTGAAATTGTTTTTGAGTCACAATCATATGAATCCTGATTCTCTCCGCACTTTGGGCGTACCGCCGAATGCTTGGAAAGTTGATGCCAAAATTGCCGATATCACGCGATCGCCGATCGCGCCTCAACCTGTTACCCTGGAAACAGAAACTAAAACCCTGCGTTTGGACTTAGCAAAAGCAGCAATGTTGGTGATAGATATGCAAAACGATTTCTGTCACCCCGACGGTTGGCTAGCACATATTGGCGTAGATGTAACGCCCGCAAGAACTCCAATTAATCCTTTAATAAATTTGCTGCCAAAATTGCGATCGCACGCAGTACCAATTATTTGGATAAACTGGGGAAACCGCCCCGATTTACTCAATATTAGTGCAGCTTCCCGTCACGTTTACAATCCCACAGGCGACGGCGTAGGTTTGGGAGATCCGCTGCCAAAAAACAACGCACCTGTACTGATGGCAGGGAGTTGGGCGGCGCAGGTTGTCGATGAATTAAAACCCAAACCGGAGGATATTTGCGTTGATAAATATCGGATGAGCGGCTTTTGGGATACTCCTTTAGATAGTATCTTGCGGAACCTCGGCAGAACTACACTTTTCTTCGGAGGAGTAAACGCCGATCAGTGCGTCATGGCTACGCTGCAAGATGCTAATTTCCTCGGTTACGACTGTATTTTAGTCAAAGATTGTACAGCTACGACATCTCCCGAGTATTGCTGGCAAGCTACTCTTTATAACGTTAAACAATGTTTTGGGTTTTTGTCGGATTCTCAGGCTATGTTAGAAGCAATTAAATAGCAGTCATCAGGGGAGTATCCCTCTGGAGTATAAAAAGCGTTTTTTAGGAGTGCGAGAGTCCCGCACACCAAAGCCTATATATCTCGCTTCCTGCTCTGATAGCGAACTCTCCTGTGATATCAATAAACTTTGGAGGTTGAGCGGCGGACTAATGACTCTGGATTCTCATTAATGACAGCAGAAACATAACCACTGACAACTAACAATAAAAAAATGACAAACCAGTGCGTGATACCTGTTATAAAGTCTCCGAAAGACTACCAAGCATTCCGCATCAGTCCGGGCGATACTAATAGATTAGCTATCGTCTTCGATCCGGTAATAGCTAATGTTTCATTAACAGTTTGCGTGGAGATTTTCGATGTGGGGGGAAAAACTCCTCCCAACCGCCATCAATTCGCAGTAGAAATGTTTTTTGTACTCAAAGGAAGAGGGCAAGCAACCTGCGACGGCAAAACAGTTAGTATTCAACCGGGAGAGAGTTTGTTAGTGCCTCCAACGGGCACTCACGTAATTGAAAATACGGGCAATGAACGTTTGTACACTTTGTGCATCATGGTGCCGAATGAGGATTTTGTGGAACTAATTCGCAGCGGTACACCAGTCGAACTCGATGAGGAGGATATGAGAGTGCTGGGGCGATCGGATGTACTCGTACCGTGCTAGGTTTGTAGTAAGAACTTGATGCCTAGGTTTGTAGTAAGGACTTAATTCTTTAGAAAAACCGCTAAAGCCCTTACTACGAACTTTTTTATTTGATATTTTTTAGGATTTATGCTGAAACTTTGTCCGAAAGAAACAGCGTCAATGCTAACTAAAGATGGCGTGCGTTTAGATGCTGACATCTACCGCCCCGATGCGGAGGACAAATTTCCAGTATTATTAATGCGGCAACCTTACGGAAGGGCGATCGCCTCTACAGTAGTATATTCCCATCCCGCGTGGTACGCCAAACACGGCTACATCGTTGTCATCCAAGACGTGCGGGGACGCGGCACTTCCGAAGGCGAATTTAACCCTTTTGTTAGCGAAACACAAGACGGGTTTGATAGCGTCAATTGGGCTGCTAATTTGCCGGGAAGTAACGGGAAAGTCGGAATGTACGGTTTTTCCTACCAAGGCATGACTCAACTCTACACTGCGGCTGCTAAACCCAGCGCATTAATCACAATTTGTCCGGCAATGGTAGGCTGCAATTTATACGCTGATTGGGCCTATGAAGGCGGCGCATTTTGTCTGCAATCAAATCTCGGCTGGGCAATTCAGCTAGCCGCCGAAACCGCTCGCTTAAAAGCCGATATTTCTGCCTATCAAGCCTTTTATGCAGCTTCGAGAAATCTCCCACTATACGATAGCGTGCCGGCGCGTCCTGAGATTATTAAAAATCTGGCCCCAGACTCATATTATCACGATTGGTTGGATAATTATCGACCGAGCGAGTATTGGGAAAAGTTATCGCCAAACATCAAAAATTTAGACTTGCCAATGCTGCACATTGGCGGTTGGTTTGATACTTATTTGCGGGGAACAATTCATCTTTACAAGGAAATGGCGAGCCGGAGTTCCTGTCCGCAGCATTTGATAATTGGCCCTTGGGCGCATTTACCTTGGGGGCGAAAAGTGGGAGCGTTGGATTATGGCTTTACAGCTTCAAATCCTGTGGATGAGTTGCAAATTCGCTGGTTCGAGCGCTTCCTCAAAGGAGTTGATACAGGAATATTAGACGATCTGCCTATTTCGCTATTTGAGATGGGGAGGAATGATTGGCGGAAATTTGATAAATGGCCTAATAATAATCATAAATCTTATTTTTTAGCAAGTAATGGACTTGCCGCGATGAGAGAAGATGCGGGTATTTTAACAGAGAGTGGCCCGGATGTTTGCACTGATGATATATTCGTACATGATCCTTGGCGGCCGGTGCCATCCTTGGGAGGTCACGCTGCATTTCCTGCAGGTGCGATCGAGCGATCGACAATTGACTGCCGCACCGATGTGTTAACATACACTTCGGCACCGCTAACAGCAGATTTGCACTTAGCTGGAGATATAATTGTCGAAGTATTTTGTACGGCAGATGCGCCGACTTTTGATTTGTGTGCCATACTTTCTGAGGTAAAAGATAGCGGCAGCGTCTACAATTTTACTCAAGGTTACGTGCGGGTGAATTCAGGTGAAATACCTGTAAGAATTGTGCTGCAAGCAACTTGTATGCAAATTGCCAAAGGTAATGCGCTGCGTCTGAGTTTGAGTGCGGCTTGTTTTCCCGCTTACGGCGTGAATCCGGGAACGGGTGCGCCGGACGGTGAAGCGCGGGCGATCGATGCTAAAATTATCACGCTGACAGTAAGTTGTGGCGGGAATTGTCCGTCTCAAATTTTGCTGCCAATTCTCAATTAAACCTAGAACTTATTCAATTATGAGCATTATTTTTCACATCACCAGCAGCCAAAAGTGGGAACAAGCAAAACAAGTTCAATCCTATCGCGGAGATACGCTAGATACTGAAGGATTTATCCACTGTTCGACTCTGCCACAAGTTCTTAGATCTGCTAATAAGTTTTTTGTGGGACAAACAGAATTGCTGCTGCTTTGGATTGACTCGGACAAAGTGCAAGCTGAAGTTAAGTATGAATATGCCGCCGGTGAAAATTACCCCCACATTTACGGGCCGCTGAATGTTGATGCTGTGTTGAAAGTTGTTGAGTTTGAACCGGCTGCCGATGGCAAGTTTGAATTGCCGGAAGAATTAAAAAATGTTGTTTAATATTCTGATTTTTTAGCCTTGTAAACTAACTTTTTAGGGCGGGCTAGAAGCCCACCCCACGGGAAAGTTAAATTTTGTGGAACGGGCATCTTGCCCGTTCTAATTTCTGCAATATATCAATTTAAACTTACTGATTAACCAACTCTGCCGCCAATTTCAGCGCATCTTCGCGAGTCGCAATTCTCCCCTCCACCCGCGCTAATTGAATCTCCATTAACACTTGACCGATGCGCGGACTTCGGGGCAATTTCAAATATTCCATTAAATCATTGCCGCTAACTAACTGTGTGGCATGAGCAATAATATCATCAGCATCAAGATAGCGATTAATTAATAGTGAAATATCCTCAACCGCAACTCCCGCCGCCACTGCTAAAACCGCTAAAACGGGAAATACTATTCCCACATCCCGAAACAAAAAATACTGTTCTCGCAAAGACATTTCCGCGATAGGTTTGGCTTGCAATTGTGGCAAGTATTTCAAAAGACCGATCGCACTTTTAATCTCAGCATTGCTGTACTTCAACCGCAGCAACTGGGCTTCAGCCATTGTCGGGTCAGAATCTGCCAAAATAGCCAGCTTCGCGACAGCCAACAAAGGCGTTTTAATTGTATCTCGAATCTGATGCCCGAATTCCTTCCCTAATTCCGGGTAAATTGCCGCTAATTTGTCAGCAGATGCGTCAATTTTTGTCAAAATATCAAAACGGTCGATCGCACTTTCAAACCAAATCGAAAACAAACCGTCTTCACAACCGCGACAAATCCAAGGAACACCGTTAGGATTGCTCAACAAATAACCCAATTCCGTCCGCACCCGTTCCACCGCTACCCGACTCAACAGCGGTGCTAATTCCCGAATCGCCGATTGAGTTTCAGGTTCGATCGCAAAACCCAACTGCGCCGCTTGGCGGTAAGCTCTTAATAACCTTAGCGGATCGTCCTCCAAATTTGACCGCGAAATCATCCGCAGCACACCCAACCGCAAATCAGTTTGACCGTCCAAAGGATCGATGATTTCTCTTGTAAAAGGATTGTAGGCGATCGCATTTATCCGAAAATCCCGGCGCAACAAATCCCCCTCCAGACTCCCCCCTTCCGCTTGCGCCAAATCCACCGTACCGCCCGCAAATACCACCCGCGCAATTTGGCGTTCCGCATCCAACAAGACAAATCCACCTTTCGTGCGATCGGCAATTTTTCGAGCAGTTTTCACCGCCCGTGTTAGCATAACGAAATCCAAATCAAAATAGTGCGATCGCCTCCCCAGCAGCGCATCCCGCACCGCACCGCCCACCAGATAAGCAGGCGGTGTCAGCAGTTCCAAATCAAACGGCCAAGTATCAGGAGATAATGAAGAGGGCAAATTAATCGGCATTGCAACAAAAATCTACTTTCCTTACAAACAATAAAACTCTTGCTACGCTAGATTAACAGAAAGCTCAATTTTCACCAATCTTTTTGAAATGCACAGAGGATATCAAGAATGTGTATTTGTATTAACTGCCACTATGTAGACCGCTGCTTCACCTACCACGCCGTAGAAGAACAGCACGAACAGCTTCACCTCACCGAAACACCCGATTTCGACCCCGTAGAACCCACCATCAACGTCAACATCCGCCCCCGCCAAGACGAAATTGAAATGGAATGGGATGTAGTCGGGTGTCAGAGTTTCAAGCAAGAGACCGGCAAATGGGCAAAATTGCGGCCAGGCGAACTCGTCCCGACTTAAGGAAGAAGGAAGAGGGAAGAAGGAAGTTCGGCAACGGATTCTGTAACGGATGTAACGGATGTCAGGAAGAAGGAAGAAGGAAGAAGGAAAAAAATAAAACGATCTCCTTTTCTTATTTCTTCTTTTTACCTAATTTTTAATTTTTCCTTTCCAATATTCAATTCCTAATTTTTAATTCCCAATGCCCAATTCCCCATTCCCCATTCCCCCTTCCCCATTCCAAATTAAAAATCTAAAATCTAAAATCTAAAATCTAAAATCCAATGTGCTATTGCTTAAACCCAACTTGTCAGAATCCGCAAAACCCAGGGGATGCAGAATTGTGCCAAAGTTGCGGCTCAAAATTGTTGTTAACTATTGACGCAGAAACGCCATCAGCATCTCGATACCGAACCATAAAGCCGATCGGGCAAGGAGGCTTCGGCCGAACATTTCTAGCAGTTGATGAAACCAAACCCCTGATTTTTTCGCAGTGCGTAATCAAGCAATTTTTCCCGCAAAATACCGCAGCAGAAAAAGCCGCTCAACTATTTCACCAAGAAGCAGCCCAGCTAGAAACATTGGGAAAACATCCCCAGATTCCCGAATTAATCGCGCATTTTGAACAAGACGGGAGACAGTATTTAGTACAAGAATTTATAGACGGCAAAAACCTAGCTAGAGAATTAGAACAAAAAGGAGCATTCACCGAAACTCAAATTCGGCAAATCCTCAACGATTTATTGCCAGTGCTCCACTTCGTCCACAAATCCAAAGTCATTCACCGCGATATTAAACCAGAAAATATCATTCGCCGCCGGCTATCTCCAGCCCCTTTACCCGCTTTAGAAAATTCCTATCAACCCTCTCCTTTCCAAAAAGATATTGTTTTAGTAGACTTTGGTGCAGCTAAGAAAGTAACAGCAACCGGCTTGCCGCAAACTGGTACAATCATCGGCAGTGCGGCTTATACAGCCCCAGAACAATTGATGGGGAAAGCAGTTTTTGCCAGCGATATCTACAGTTTGGGCGTTACTTGCATTCACTTGCTGACTGAAATTCCTCCCTTCGATTTGTTCGACAGTACAGAGGATTCTTGGGCTTGGCGAAATTATTTGAAGACTGCTGTTAGCGACGATTTCGGCCGCATCCTCGACACCATGCTTCAAAGTGCCACCAATCGGCGCTACAGTTCAGCATCAGCAGTCATCCGGCACTTGAACCCCAAACCGGTGTATTTAGACGCAGAGCCTGTGCTAGACGCGCCGGAAACGCCCGCAGAACGGGTGCTTACACCCGCGCCCGGTGTGTCGCTTTTCACTCGCCAAGAGCAAGCCGAAATTCAGCAAGCTTTGCAAGAGGCGATCGCCCCGTACAATGTTACAATCCAAGTCAGTCAAGCCAAGCAACAGCTCAATATCGTCATCAACAGAACCGAAGACAACCCCGTTTACTATCCGCACTTATCTCAAATAATTGCCACCAGACTCACCGATTTGCAGTTAAATAAAGTCGCAGCCGTGAAGCTGTTGGGAAGAGTCAACAATTCTCGCCGCCCGGAGTGGAAGCAAATATTGCAAATCGATCCCAAGATTAAATTGAGAAACAAACTCGTGCGGCTGCAACACAATCAATTAGTCAAGAAAATCGCCCCTGTTACTACCCAAGAATTTTGGCTGCCGAAGTTGAAAACTCAGGATTTTTGGATAGATGCGCTAATGTTTGCCTTAGTTTGGTTTATCTTTGGATCTCAAATAGTCATTTTTAATTCTTGGTTTGCGCTAATAGTTTCTTCTGGTTTTATGGCGGTGAAGCATCAAGTTTCCCAACACAAAGAATTTGCCAATAAAAATTTATTTGCAAGTTTAGTTGTGCTGTTTTTGATGACTGGTGGCATGGGGAATTCCAGGATTTTAAATACGGGAATATTTGGCATTCTTTTGGGTTGCTTAGTTGTGGCTTTGCCGCTGTTTTTTGTTAAGGAAAATTATCAGTAATCGTGAATAGCAATCCCCAAGACGGAACATCAGTTAAAAAATACGGCTTAGCCCTGAACACAGCTAGTCGCGAACTCGGTTTAGCCATCAGCAATTTTGCGGGGGATTCTCGCTGCCAAACTTGGAATTTGGATCGCGATTTAGCAACTCATTTGCATCAGTATTTAGTTGAGTTTATTCAGCCGCAAACTTGGGCGGATTTGGCTTTTATTGCGGTGGCGAAGGGGCCCGGAGGTTTCACGGGGACTCGGATGGGTATGGTGACGGCGCGGACTTTGGCCCAACAGTTGGATATTCCGGTTTTTGCGATTTCAACTTTGGCGGCTGTCGCTTGGGCGGAACCCCCCCAACCCCCCCTTGCTAAGGGGGGGCTTTTGAATACTGAACCTCCCCGCGATTTTGTAGGGGCGGTGCCCCCGTGCCCGCCCCCACCCACAGATGATTTCATGGGCATTTCAGGCATCGGGGCAACCACGGGGGGTTTGCCCCTACAAGAAAATGAACCCGCCCAGTCCCAACCAGGGCGGGCACGAGGGCACCGCCCCTACAAGGGGGGGCTTTTGAGAGAGGATATGGCGCTGCAAATGCCTGCACAGCGGGGACAATTGTTTGGGGCGGTTTATTCAGTTAACAAAGATTCGGGTTTAACTGAGTTGTTTCCTGATACGGTGATGACTCCTGAATCTTGGCAGGAAAAGTTGGATAATTGGGGGAATTCTTATCAGTTAATTGAAGTTGGTAGCGAGTTGGGTTGGTCGGTTTCTAGTGTGTTGGAATTGGCTTATTTGGAGTGGAAACAAGGAAGTCGCCCTGATTGGTCGGAGGCTTTGCCTTTTTACGGGCAACATCCGGTTAAGGGACACTGAATATTGGGAATAGGGAATTGGTAAATTGTTTATTTAAGGGCGATACAAACTTCGAGGCAAAAAGTTAATGTTAGGGGGTCTGGGTTTTCGGTTCGCAATCGATCGATCTCAGCTCGATCGCAGCCGCGAGATTCCATAAAATCGAGCATCCAGTTCGTTATTGTAGCGAGATCGATGTATTTTGCTCCGAGACAAACAGGGCAAATTTCTGGGCTGAGGATACCGGTGCCGCCGCATTCGGGGCAATCCCAGTGGCTGGTTACGGGATCGGGGGTAGTTGGGATGTTGTTCATGCTGGGAAAAAGTACGCGCGGCGTAGCGATCCTGCAGGGAATCGCACTACTCGTTAACTTTAGCAAAAATGCCGATCGCCCTTACTTCTTCCTGCCTTTACACTAAGCAGGCTAGTGAGTAAGATTGAAGCAAATACAAAAGGGCTGGCTATGTTCGATCGCACTCAATGGTTTTTGGCTGGTATGTCGATCGCACTTTCGCTTCAGTTAAGTCAGCCAGTGGCAGCAGCCGTGCCTGTTGGTAAAGCCGTACAAACAGCACAAACTAACAGTAGCGAGGCTGCCCAAAAAGTATATGTTGAAGGATTAGAACTCTATAATCAAGGAACGGCGGAAGCTTTAAGAGGTGCGATAGCCAAGTGGGAAGAAGCATTAAAGCTGTTTCGAGCAGTAGGCGATCGCGGCGGGGAAGCTATCACCCTCAGCAACATCGGCAAAGTCTACTCAGATTTGGGAGAAAAACAGAAAGCGCTAGAGTATTACACCCAGTCCCTTCCTCTGAGTCGGGCCCTGGGTGATCGCGGCGGGGAAGCTCGCAGCCTCACCAGCATCGGCACTCTCTACTCAGACTCAGGAGAGCCACAGAAAGCGTTAGAGTATTACAGCCAGTCTCTTCCCCTGAGTCGGGGCCTGGGCGATCGTAATGGGGAAGCTACCACCCTCATCAGCATCGGCAGTGTCTACTCAGGCTCAGGAGAGCCACAAAAAGCTTTAGAGTATTACAGCCAGGCCCTTCCCCTGTTTCGCGCTGTGGGCAATCGCTCCCTTGAAGCTATCACCCTCACCAAAATCGGCTTAGTTTACTCAGGATTGGGAGAAAAACAAAAAGCGCTAGAGTATTACAACCAGTCTCTTCCTCTGAATCGGGCTGTGGGCGATCGTCGTGGGGAAGGTATGACCCTTCACAGCATTGGTTTCCTTTACTCAGGATTAGGACAGCAACAAAAAGCGCTAGAGTATTACAACCAGTCGCTTCCTCTGAGTCGGGCAGTGGGCTATCGGGCACAGGAAGCTCTGACCCTCAACAATATTGGGGCTGTTTACTCAGGATTGGGAGAGCAACAAAAAGCGCTAGAGTATTACAACCAGTCGCTTCCCCTGAGTCGGGCAATCGGCGATCGCTCGCAAGAATCTATCACTCTCAACAACATTGGGAATCTCTACTCAGTATTGGGAGAGCAGCAAAAAGCGCTAGAGTATTACAGCCAGTCCCTTCCCGTGTTTCGTGCTGTCGGCGCTCGCTCGCAAGAAGCTGCGACCCTTACCAACATTGGGAATCTCTACTCAGTATTGGGAGAGAAACAGAAAGCTTTAGAATATTACAGCCAATCCCTTCCTCTGAGTCGGGCAGTCGGCGATCGCGGTGGGGAAGCTGCCACCCTCAACAACATCGGCGAGGTGTACTCAGAATTGGGAGAAAAACTCAAAGCGCTAGAGTATTACAGCCAGTCGCTTCCCCTATTTCGGGCAGTAGGCCATCGCAGCGGGGAAGCTACCACCCTCAACAACATCGGCTTAGTCTACTCAGATTTGGGAGAAAAACAGAAAGCGCTAGAGTATTACAGCCAGTCGCTTCCCCTGTCTCAAGCAATAGGCCATCGCAGTGGGGAAGCTACCACCCTCAGCAACATCGGCAGTGTGTACTCAGCTTTGGGAGAAAAACAGAAAGCGCTAGAGTATTACAGCCAGTCGCTTCCCCTAGTTCGGGCAGTAGGCGATCGCTCTGGGGAAGCTGTCACCCTTTACAATATGGCTTATGACAAACGCGATCAAAACAATCTTAGCGAAGCCCTCAACGACATTGAATCCTCTCTCAAAATAATCGAAAATCTCCGCACCAAAATTGCCAGCCCTGAACTCCGCAGCTCATACTTTGCGACAGTTCAGGACTACTACGAATTCTACATCGATTTGTTAATGCAACTGCATAAAACTAATCCTAAATCCGGTTATGATACAAAAGCCTTAGAAGCCAGCGAACGTTCGAGGGCCCGCAGTCTCCTCGAACTCCTCTTTGAAAGTAACGCCAACATTCGCGAAGGCATTTCCCCCGATTTACTGCAACAAGAAAAGAGGGTGCAACAGCAACTCGATGCCATTGAAAAGCAGCGCATCGAAGCAGTCAGCACCCCCAACCCCAACGCAAATAAAATCGCTGAAATCGACAAACAGCGCCTCGCACTGTTGGAACAATATCAGCAAATTCAAACCCAGATTCGTAGCGCCAGCCCCCGCTACGCTGCCCTCACCCAACCCCAACCTTTAACGCTGCCAGAAATTCAAAAACAGATTCTCGATGAAAACACGATTTTATTGCAGTATTCCCTTGGCACAAACCGCAGTTATTTGTGGGTAGTGACATCAACCGGGCTAACTAGCTATGAATTGCCAAAACGCGCACACATTGAAACAGCAGCCCGCAAATTTCAAGACGCAGTAACTAGCCGAATTCAGAGAGATATTCCCCAACAAGTTGCCGAAGCGAGTGCCAATCTGGGCAAATTAATTTTACAGCCCGCAGCAGCCAAATTAGGAAATAAACGCTTATTAATTGTTCCCGACGGCGTGCTGCACTATACCCCTTTTCTCGCGTTAACTCTTGACCAAACCCGGGGACAAAATACCAATGTTCCCTTAATTGTCTCACATGAAATTATTACCCTGCCTTCCGCCTCAAGTCTCGCCATTCTCAGGAAAAATTACGGAAATAGAAAACCGCCGGGCCAAACTTTAGCAATTTTAGCAGATCCTGTTTTCAGTCCAGACGATGAAAGAGTTAAAGGACAACTTACCCAAGCAACGACAGAAAAATTAGAAGCAAATAACCTGGGTTTAAATCGCTCGCTTCGTGCTTCTAATCGGCAATGGCCGCCCGAACGCCTCCCATTTACCCGCAAAGAAGCCCAAACAATATCCAGCTTATTCCCCTCAGCTTCTAGCAGTCAAATACTTGATTTTAATGCCAGTCGCACTACTGCTACCGATGGCAGTTTAGCCAATTATCAAATCGTTCACTTTGCCACCCACGGCCTTGCCAACAGCAAAAATCCCGAACTGTCAGGAATTCTGATGTCGATGATAGATGACAAAGGCAATTTTGTCAATGGTTTTTTGCGTCTCACGGATATTTTCAACTTGAAATTAGCGGCAAATTTAGTGGTTTTAAGTGCTTGTCAGACGGGAATGGGACAGAATGTTAAAGGCGAAGGAATGGTGGGATTAACGAGGGGTTTTATGTATGCAGGTGCTCAGCGGGTGGCGGTGAGTTTGTGGAGTGTGGATGATGAAGGGACTGCTGTGTTAATGCAAAAGTTTTATCAAAAAATGGTGCAACAAAAATTAGCGCCGGCGGCAGCTTTGAGGGCGGCACAGATGGAAATGATGCAGCAGGAAAAATGGAAATCTCCCTATTATTGGGCTGCTTTTACCTTGCAAGGGGAGTGGAAATGATATAATAGTTAGAGGTTCTCAGAGGTAAACCCCATGAAAATTACTCTCAAGCCTGAGCAGCAAAAATTCATAGAAGCACAAGTTACAAGTGGCAGATATCCTTCGGCGGAGGAGGTAATCGCAGCGGCATTAGAACTCCTAGCCGACAAGAGTGAGCCCAAAGAGAGCAACAGCTATCACAAATGGGTAGAAGAAACGCGACCAAAAGTATCAACAGGAATAGATCAACTCGATCGCGGTGAAGGGATTGATGGAGAAATAGTCATAGCAAGATTGCAGGAAAAATTTCGGAAAATGCGGGAGAACTAAAGATGAGTCGCTACATTGTTTCTCCAGAAGCGAGGATCGATTTAGATGAAATTTAGGATTACTTTGCAGCTATAAATATTGAATCCGGAGAACAGTTTGTCGAGGAGTTCAATCGCAAGTGTCGCAATTTAATTAACTTTCCTAATATGGGCCGTAGTTACGAGGAACTAGCTGCTTCTGTGCGGGGGCTTCCTCTCATGGGTTACATTATTCTTTATCGGGCGATAGACAGTGGAATTGAAATTATCAGGGTGGTGAAGGGAGAACGGGATTTACGGTCGCTATTTTCTGAGGAGGATGACTGATATCAAATCCGGTAGCATGGGAATTAATATTACTCACAGTCAGGACACGGCAGTGCCGTGTCCCTACAATTAATGGGGGTAGGGACACGGCACTGCCGTGTCCTCTATATCATTCCGATGCAACCGGAAACGATATGACTAACAGTTAGAGTGTTTGCTAAATGTAAGGTGCGCTTAGGAACGGGCAAGATGCCCGTTCCACAAAGAATGAGTTTTCTTGTGGGGAGTAGGGGTTGGGCCGGAAAGCCCGCCCATAAAAAGGTTTATCGCCCGCTAGCTAAAGCCTCCCGCAATTTACGGCCCCGCGATTTATCCCGAAGTTCTGGAGTCGCCATCCGCAACACAAAATCCAGCAACCAAGGCGCAATTCGGTGACACCAAACTGCTAGATGACTTTGATATCCTACTAAGATTTCCGGCGCATCTTTGTGCAATCCCGCGACAAGTGCTAGGGCAACTTTTTCGGGAGTTGTGGGCACTACCCAGCGAAATTGTTCCAAGTCTCGCACCATGTCGGTATCTGTTAGAGAGGGCAATAAAGCTGTGACTCGAACGTTGTACTGACTTAACTCGCTGCGTAAAGCTTGGGTGAATCCCAAAATCGCAAATTTGGTAGCAGAATAAGTGGCCATTGTGGGAGCGGCAATTTTTCCCATCAAGCTCGAAACATTGACGATTGTTCCCTCTTTTTGAGTCGCCATTCGCCGAGCTATCAAGCGGGTAATTGTGTAGGTTCCCAGCAAATTTAAGGCGATTTCTTCCTCGATTAACGGCAGTGGCGAACGCAAGAAAGATGCTTGGTGCGCGACACCCGCACAGTTGACTAGCAGGTGGATCGGGCCGCAATCTCGCCAAGCTTGGGCGATCGCAATATTCACCGCTACTGACTGAGTTAAATCCAAAGCTAACGGCACTACTTCTGTGCCAAAAAGATCGATTTCCTCTGCCAGTTCAATTAATTGCCTGCGGTTGCGGGCCACAATCAACAAACGTTTGACTCCTTGTCTCGCTAATTCCAGGGCGATCGATCGCCCAATTCCGCGCGAAGCTCCTGTAACAAGAGCTGTTTTTCCTTGAAGTTGCATAGATTAAACCTTTTGGTTGATGCTCATCGCGGCACGGAGTTATGAGTTGTGAGTTGTGAATTATTAGTTATGAGTTGAATGTTTTGGCGATAACAACTCATAATTCATAATTGTTGAAAAGGCTATCTTGTTTCGATAGACCTCATCTATTTGTGGGGTTAACTCAAAACTAAAAACTGTTGAATCGCTAACGTGCGCGTGAGTTGAACTAAACTTTACTTTGGGTTTGCCAGAAATCAGTCCAATATCTGGTCTTTTAACCTCATTCCAGCAGACCAAGCTGAGATGAGAAAACCGAGTCGGAAATCATGGTCAAGCGGGCTTTATTACCGCTGTTTCTTCAGTTCGCGGAGGCGGACTTTGCCTGTGTAGCCGCGAATTAAACTCGCCTGGGATTGGCGATCCGCGAATTGGTCATTGAGCGGGGTTGGAGAACCCCTCTTTCTTCACTCCGTGGAGGCGGATTTTGCCTGTGCAGCCGCGAATTTATTCGCCGGGAATATTCGCCGGGATTGGTTATTCGCCAGGGCTTAATTACCCCTCTTTTTTTAGTCCGCAGAGGCAGACGATATCCTGTGCAACCGCGACTTAAAATCGCCGGGGATTCGTGCGAATTGGCACAGGATAATTGAGCAATGCAGATTATCAATTCCACACCTCCTAGATATGAGAATTTCCTATCTACACACACCTTAACAACTAGAAGTTAAAGCGGCAACAATTTTTAATAAATCTTCCGCAACACTTCTTTACAATTTTCTCATACTGCCGATTTCCAAGTGCCGTGAAAGCCCAAAGGTATGACACCGGGCAATTCTAGCTTGCAAACAGGGGAATCAGAAAGTCCGTCGCTGTCAAATATCCAGACTTCGCTGCTGTCAGAATTGCCGTCGTAAATAACTGTTACTATCCAACCTTTCTCCGAGGAAATATCTGGAACGTAGATGGGCTCTGCGGGATAGCGATTTTCGCCCAAGTCGGCAATTGTGAGATTGCGGGTTTGCGTGTCGAAACGGGCGATCGCACCATAACGTTCCGGTACAATATCAACGTCAGGCCGATACATTGCCAGATAAATATATCGTGAGTCTTGCCCTACTTGTGAAGCAGGTACCGTCGGAAATTCGCAAGGTTGATCCAACAATTCTTCGGCTGCTGTCACTTTGCCAGTTTGAGGATTGAGATGCACCCGCCACAGAGTCCCCTCCGCATCGGTGCGAGTTTCGCCCGCCGCTACTTCTTTCAGTCGCTGATTAGTTTGAAAGTCAGCGAAGCGCACAAAATCTACAGCCACCGAACCATCTTCCTTGACAAAACCGTTAGCAAAATGCCACTGGAACCAAGGTTCGGTTTCGCCGCGACTAACTAAAGATAGAGTTTCTGAGTCAAAAACTAATATCTGAGTACCTAACTCCGGTTTCCACTTAAACGACTCGCTATAACTGCTAATTCCCGTTAACAATGGCAAAAAATTGACTTGCACCGGCGGGATAAAAAATATCAGATACTTTTCCGCAAAAACAAAATCGTGGAGCGCGTAAATTCCATCTAAAGCAAATGTTGATTGTTGCACGACTTTGCCCGTAAAATCGCTTTTATACAGATTCAACTTTGTAGTCGCACCGTTGGTAATTCCAAAGTTGAAAATATTGCCAGTAATCGGGTCGCGCTTGCAGTGAGCAGAATAAACAAATTTACTATCTAAACTGCCTAAATCGTCCGTTCCCTGAGTTTCCAGGGTTTGCAAATCGAGGCGGTGAGGCGGGCCACCTTCCCACAATGCCAAAAGGCGATCGGGCAAAGCTAAAACAGAAGTATTGGCAGCATTTTTAACAGTTTTAGTCCACCGCAACCACACAGGGCCCGGTGCTGTCATGCCATAATTACTGTAGAGAAATTTATCAGCTTTTTCTTCAGCTAGATATCCCGCTGTTTGCACGTAGCGATAAACAGCCGTAGCACCGACATCGGTAAAATGTACTGCCAAAATTGCACCGTCGCCATCAAACCAGTGTCCCGCAGCAACACCGCCGCGTTCCAAACGTCCGGGCCCGTTGCGGTAGAGACTGCCGCGCAATCCTGCAGGAATTTTACCGCTTTTAACGGATAACTGAGTCAGCGGAAATTCCGCAGCCGGACGGGCTAAAGCTTGAGCCCAAGATTTTTGAGCTGAGATTTTAGTGTCTGTTTTCATTTGAAACTGGCAATTTTAAACTGATATTGCAGAAATTTTCCTTTACAATTATAGCAAAAATTACCTAACAGCTATGACTCTCCGCCGCCGTGCTCTGCTGACAACTTTTGGGCTGACTGCTATTGGTACTCAGCTTGTGCCGTTAGCGAAGCCCTCGAATCGGATCGCGCAAACCAACCTATCTCCCAAAAGTGCGATCGTGAAGCCGCGCCGCCTGCAAGTTGGCGATACTGTAGCTTTAATCAATCCTGCCGCTTTCAACTACAAAAAAGAAATCGAGGATTTTTTTAAAGTTATGGAAAAGCTGGGTTTAAAAGTTAAATTGGGAGAGCATTTTTACGACCGCTACGGCTATTTAGCCGGCAAGGATGCCGATCGCGCCGCCGATGTCAACGCAGCCTTTGCCGATGACTCAGTGCGAGCTATTTTTACCGGGATGGGCGGCTGGGGCTGCGGTCGGATATTGCCGCTCCTGGATTACAATATTATCCGCAACAATCCCAAAATTATTATGGGATTCAGCGATATTACTGCGCTGTTATTGGCGATTTATGCTAAAACTAATATAGTTACTTTTCACGGCCCTTTAGGTGCCTCAACTTGGAGTCCCTTTACAGTAGATTACCTCAAAAAAGTTTTGTTTGACGGAGGTTCTGTTACGATGCAAAACTCCAAAACCGTACAAGTTCAAACAATCACGGGCGGAAGAGCTAGGGGAAAACTAATTGGTGGCAATTTATCAGTAATAGCCTCAATGGTGGGTTCGGCTTATTTGCCGGAATGGGAAAATTGTATTTTGTTTGTCGAGGAAGTGGGCGAAGAAGTTTATCGCATCGATAGAATGTTGACGCAGCTCAAATTAGCGGGCATTCTCGATAAAATATCCGGTTTTATTTTCGGAGACTGTACCAAGTGCGAAGCTGAAAAACCCCAAGAATCGCTAACCTTACCTCAAGTCTTGTCCGACCACATTCGCCCCTTGAAGATTCCCGCGTGGTACGGTTCAATGGTGGGACACATTCGGGATAAGTTCACTTTGCCGATCGGTCAAGAAGTCGAAATCGACGCTGACTCTGGTACAATTAAATTGTTAGAATCCGCTGTCAGCTAAATCTTAAACTATTTTCGATATTCGCGAAGCTCTTGCTCTGCTCCTGCATTACCGCGCAGAGCCTGGTAATGAAAAAATTAAACATACAATTAGGACGATCGTGAAAAACCGACTATTCCTCCAACATCTAGCAGCAATTATCTTAGCAATAATTTGCCTGTTGCCGCTCAATGCCTGTGCAGCAGCAAGTGAAACCGCTAATGGCGACCCAATTTACCAGCAGCGAACTGTCCACAATCCCGACGGCATCGGCAAATTTTATATGGGTCGAGAAATTGCTCAAGTCATGGGATATCAAGGCGCTGGTTGGCTAGAAAGACCGTCTCGCGGCATGGAAGAAAAATCAGCTCGATTAGTCAACAATCTCGATTTAAAACCAACCGATATTGTAGCAGACATTGGAGCGGGAACGGGATATTTTAGCTTTCGCATCGCTCCCTTAGTTCCAGAAGGAAAGGTTTTAGCAGTTGACGTGCAGCCGGAAATGATTGATTTTATTAAATTGAATAAACAAGAAAAAAATCTTGCTAACGTTGAGCCAGTTTTGGGCAGTATCGACAATCCGAATTTACCGGAAAATAGCGTAGATTTAGTTGTGATGGTCGATGCTTATCACGAATTTGCATATCCCAGAGAAATGATGCAAGGAATTGTGAAAGCACTCAAACCGGGAGGCCGCACGGTATCGATCGAGTATCGCGGCGAAAACCCGCTGATTCCCATTAAAGGTTTGCACAAAATGACGCAGAAGCAGGTGAAAAAAGAAATGGCAGCCGTCGGTTTAGTATGGAAAGAGACAAAAGATATGTTACCCCAGCAGCATTTGATGGTGTTTGAGAAACCATCTCAAATTTAGCAGCCAAACAGAGCGATTGTGTACCATTTTTACTCATTTTTGTCAAGGTACAAAAGACGTATTTTTGAGGCTCGCGATCGCTCGGTCAAACATACTAAGCCTTAAGTAACCCTTAAGATAGACATTTTACTAAAAATACCATTTACAATTAAAAATTGATAACCCAGAGGCGCTTCCTTCATTTTTCAAGCGAAGAAGTGTCGCTATTAAGAAGTACCAGCGTGAACATTCCAAGTTCCATCCTCACCATGCTCGCCGGCATCGTAGTGACTCTGATCAGTCTCTGGTACGGGCAGAATCACGGTTTGATGCCGATCGCCGCCTCTGACGAAGCATCCGACATAGACGCACTATTCAATACAATGATGACCATTTCCACTGGATTATTTATCATGGTCCAGGGAGTGCTGATCTTTGCTGCAATTAAATATCGCCGCCGTCAAGGAGACAACACAGACGGGCCGCCTTGGCATGACAACTTTCCCTTAGAAATTCTTTGGACAGCCGTGCCGGCGGTGATTATTTTAGGAATCGGAGTCTACAGTTTTGAGATTTACAACTCAATGGGCGGCCTCGATCCGATGGGAAATCACGACCACGGCACCATGCAAGCGCACTCTAAAATGCGGGGAAGTGCGATCGCAGCCACACTCTCAGATACACCCCAAAACGCCCCTCAAATTCCATCTCAAAAACTCGTTGCTTTAGGCGTAGGCGCTTCCCCAGAAAATGAAGACAAACCAGCAGACTTAGTTGTAAATGTCACAGGTTTGCAGTACGCCTGGATTTTTAGCTATCCAGAAAGCGGCGTTAGTTCCGGCGAACTGCATATGCCAGTCAACCGCGACGTACAGCTAAATATCTCAGCTCAAGACGTGCTGCACGCATTTTGGCTGCCGGAATTTCGCCTCAAACAAGATGCAATTCCCGGCCGGCCGAGCGAACTGAGATTTACACCAACTAAAACCGGCGAATACCGGGTTGTTTGTGCTGAATTGTGCGGCGCTTATCACGGAGCGATGAAAGCTGTAGCAGTCGTTCACACGCCAGAAGAATTCGACACTTGGCTGCAAAGCCAGCAAGTTGCTAGCAGTCAAAACTTAGACCAAGCAGTTGCAGTCAATCCTGGGGAATTGTCAGACGGTGAATTTTTGGCTCCCTACGTCAGGGAAATAAAAATTAATTCCGAAGCCCTAGAACAACTTCACCCAACTCATCACTAAAAATAGTCATTAGTTCTGGCCACTGGGTATTTTATCCTGAGCTAATAACTAATGACTAATAACTAATGACTAATAACTATGACACAAGCACAGTTCCAAGAAAGTGCAAACACTGAGGCTCGCGGAACAGCGCCCGCTGATAGACATTGGCGCGACTACTTCACTTTTAATACCGATCACAAAGTCATCGGTATTCAATACCTGGTAACAACATTTATTTTCTATCTAATCGGCGGCGTGATGGCAACTTTGGTGCGAACAGAACTCGCCACCCCCGACGCCGATTTTGTCACCCCCGAACTCTACAACAGTTTATTTACTGTTCACGCCACGGTGATGATCTTCCTGTGGATCGTACCCGCCGGAGCCGGATTTGCTAACTTTTTGATCCCCTTAATGATTGGGGCAAAAGACATGGCATTTCCCAGACTGAATGCCCTTGCCTTTTGGCTGATTCCCGTAGGCGGCGTGTTGCTGTTGAGCAGTTTTTTGGTGGGAGCTCCACAGGCGGGTTGGACTTCCTATCCGCCTTTGAGCTTAGTTACTGCTCAAGCGGGGGAAGAAATTTGGATTCTCAGCGTTTTGATTCTGGGAACTTCTTCGATTTTGGGGGCGGTGAATTTTGCCGTTACCATCTTTACCATGCGCGTTCCGAGCATGAGTCTCAATGAAATGCCTTTGTTTTGCTGGGCGATGATTGCGACTTCAGCGCTCACTTTGATTGCTACTCCAGTCTTAGCCGCAGCTTTGATTTTGCTGTCGTTTGACTTGTTAGCGGGGACGGCATTTTTTAACCCGACAGGCAACGGCGATCCCATCGTCTACCAGCATTTATTCTGGTTTTATTCGCACCCGGCAGTTTACATTATGATTATGCCCTTTTTCGGGGTGATTTCAGAAGTTTTGCCGGTGCATTCGCGCAAGCCAATTTTTGGTTATTTGGCGATCGCATATTCCAGTCTCGCGATCAGCTTTTTGGGCTTGATCGTGTGGGCGCACCATATGTTTACCAGCGGCACTCCCGGCTGGCTGCGGATGTTTTTTATGATCACGACTATGATCATCGCCGTACCAACTGGGATTAAAATATTTAGCTGGTTGGCAACTATTTGGGGAGGAAAACTCCGGCTTGTCAGCGCGATGCTATTTGGGATGGGTTTTATCTCAACATTTGTGCTCGGCGGCATCACCGGAATCATGGTGGCTTCCGTACCTTTCGACATTCACGTTCACGACACTTATTTTGTCGTCGCTCACCTACACTACGTGCTGTTTGGCGGCTCAGTGTTTGGCATTTACGCTGCTTTTTACCACTGGTTCCCCAAAATGACGGGGCGGATGATTAATGAATTTTGGGGTAGAGTTCACTTTGTTTTAACTTATGTTGGCTTTACTGTAACTTTCTTGCCGATGCACGCTTTAGGTATGCAAGGAATGCCCCGGCGGGTGGCAATGTACGACCCGAAATTTACCACAATTAATGTCATTTGTACTGTCGGTGCTTATATGCTGGCAGTGTCTACAATCCCGTTTATCATTAATGTGATTTGGAGCTGGAGGTACGGCCCGAAAGCAGGTGACAATCCTTGGCAAGCTTTGAGTTTGGAATGGATGACGACTTCGCCGCCCCCCATCGAAAATTTTGAAGGAGTGCCGGTATTGGCAACGGGGCCTTACGATTACGGCATGGAAAAAATTCAGAATACAGGGGAACGTCTCAGGCTCAAGCTGAGGGAAAATGCCACCCGCAATACCCAGAAAACAGGTATTCCTATTGCGGAGGCTCAAGCTTCAACTTTCTTTGGCGGTACTGCAACTTTGGTCGCTCCTGAATCAGAGGTAAATGTTGATTCTCCTGCTGATGAAAGTCAAGATGGCGAATAGTTATTAGTCATCAGTCATTAGGCATTGTTGACTGTTGACTGTTGACTGTTAACTAATGACTGATGACTAATGCCAACTGCCAACTGCCAACTGACAACTGACTTCTTCATTACCAATTTCTTATGCAAATTCCAGCGATCGATCCGACAAAAACAGCCCTAAATTACCACCACGAGGGCGAAGTAGAAGCACACGGTGTCGAGCATCCCGACCACCGAATGTTAGGTGTAATTGTGTTCCTGTGCGCTGAAGGCATGATATTTTTCGGTATGTTTGCCGCCTATTTGATTTATCGGGCGATGGCCCCCGTGTGGCCTCCTGAAGGTACGCCGGAGCGCGAGTTATTGCTGCCGGGAATCAATACGGTAATTCTGATTGCTAGCAGTTTTGTGATTCACAATGCGGATACTGCAATTAAAAAGAATGATGCCGCCGGAATGCGGAATTGGTTGCTCGTAACTATTGCTATGGGCGCAGTTTTCTTGTTCGGTCAGGTTTACGAATACGCTCATTTAGAGTTTGGCTTGACGACTAATTTGTATGCCAGTTGTTTTTACGTTTTGACTGCTTTTCACGGCTTGCACGTTACCTTGGGAGTGCTGTTTATGGTGGCGGTGGTGTGGCGATCGCGCGCGCAAGGCCATTATTCTAGCGAGCACCACTTTGGAATCGAAGCGACTGAGATTTACTGGCACTTTGTCGATGTGATTTGGATTGTTTTGTTTTTGCTGCTGTATATTTTGTGATCCCAGAGGCTTCTCGACCTCTGCCACAAGAGATTTGTACGACCCCCAATTGGGGGTTTTTTTATTGTTTGGAGAGTGCGATCGCCTTTCATTCACCTCCTCAAAGCCGATCGCGCTAAACTAAAAGTAGCAATTCTCTTATCCAGCAGCATTGAGAAAATTATGCAGTGCGAATTGTGCGATCGACAAATGGAAGCATTAACCGCCCATCACCTCATCCCCAAACAAAACACCAAGCGGAAAAACGAAGATCCAAGCCAGACAATCGACATTTGCTCAGCCTGTCACCGCCAGATTCACTCTCTATTTGACAACAAACACCTCGCCCAAGAGCTCGACACCCTGGAAAAGCTCAAAAATGACCCTGAACTCCAGAAATTTGTCTGTTGGATTAAGAAACAAAAAACCGACAAACGTATTCAAGTACGCGGCAAAAAAGCTCGATCGTAGGGCCAGAAATCAGATATATACTCCGGGACGCAGTTACTGTCTGAAGCCCGGTTTCTTCATAAATTTTTCGTTCCTTAACCCAAAATTTTACAGAGAAACCCGGTTTGTTTGCGTAAATCCTAGTATAGTGATTTACTTATTGGTAACAAGCTGCCAACAATTATCATGAACCTCACCTCCCTCGAACTCGCAAAAGACCGAGCGCGCATCTTCAAAAACTACCTCCAAATGGAAATAGATGCCAAAGCTAACATAAACAAACTAGCTTTTTTAGACAGGGGCATTGAAAAATCACCTTACCAACAACACATTAAAAACTATCCCGATTATCTCAAACAGAAACCCGACGGCTTAAAAGTAATTAGCTCTATTCCCGGCCCCAATAATCCCCTCAAACTTACCCCGTTTCCCAGCGTGGTAGAACTACCTCAAATTAACTCTCAAGCTTTAAATTTTTTGCACGCAGAAATTAAGGAAGCCTGCGTTTGCATTGGTACTTTTGTAGACGGCAAAATTCAGGCGCAGTGGCTGGGAAAAAACGCACTTACCAATGCTGAGCAGTGGAGTGCCACTAAAATTATCGCACTCCTTAATATCGTCAGTCAAATAAATAGCAAATATCCCGACTGCGATATTGACAACTGCGTTGTTAGAGATGGCAACGGGCTAAGACACGATTTTTACTTTTACGATGTAGCAAAAGACATGATTAGCTATGCCTCAAATATAGGAAGTTCAAACTCCTTAGCTGCGATGTTTAAACGCTTCGATACTCGCATAGGACTAGAGCAATGGCTGAAAAGCGCTACTGGCAATAATGACCTAATTTTTCGCGGCGATTACGGCGAAAATCCTTATCTCACCAACCCAAAAATATTCGATCTCACCAAAAAACAAGTGCTTTTAAGTGCCGCAGTAAACAGCACCAAACAAAAAAATTCCGTATCTGCTTATGACTTGACCAGGCTAATTTCCATGTTAGGATGGCACTTCCACATCGAACAGCGATCGCGCATGAAAGCATCTCAGTGGAACAGCTTAGAAAGCATTGTCAGAGCAATGGGACACGACAGCGCTCGATATGTGGACGTAGCAATTAAAACTTTGGGGATGGAAGGCCTGATCACTTCTCCAGTAATTATCTCAAAATTGGGTTACGGACTGAGCTCGATCCGGGGAACTCTAGAAACAGTTTATGTGGCTTTAGTGCGGTTTGTTGACGAGCGGCCGAAGGCGGCGGGAAAGCCGGCAAAAGTCAGAACTTTGGCGATGAGTTTGCGGGCAGAAAAAGCTGTAGGCGGTTCCAGCAGTGTCGATCGCTTGGCGATCGAACAAGACGCTAGAGTCGCCGCCGAAGTCACCGAGATTCTCCGCCGGTTGTTTGCGGAAGAATTTTAAAGGCGGGCGATCGACTAATTAGAAAGTCGGTGAAACTTGCGGTAAAGCATCCTCTCCACCGGCTTTCCTCCCCGCAAATGTTGCTCAGTTATTGTCGCCACTTCTTCAGGGCAAACGCCATTGTACCAAACCTCTTCTGGCAGCACCAACACCATCGGCCCGTTGCCGCACTGTCCCAAACAACTGCTAGCAACAACTTCAACTTCTGAGGGCGACAATTTCTGAAAAGCTGCCAGTACCTTTGCTGAATTTTGCTTGCGACAAGTGCGGTTTTGACAAACAAGAACTTGCCTAGAAGATTGGATAATTTTCATATTTTTTACTTGACATTCTGCTGCATATATGCTATTTTTTATCATGGGAATAGGTGCGCGCATATACGCCCAGATTTTATATAGAGCCAGATTTTAAGGTGCGCCGCAGCGCACCCTACGGTTAATCTGGTGACAAACCTTTGGAAGCCAACCATTGTCGATCGAACAAACGCGACTGATACCGAGCCCCACCGTCGCAGAGTACCGTAACAATCGTATGTCCAGGCCCCATTTGCTTCGCTAAAGCCACAGCCGCCCCTACATTAATCCCCACAGAACCGCCCATAAACAGCCCTTCTTTCCTCAGCAGTTGGTAAATCACCCGGACAGCTTCAGTATCATCAATTTGAATGGCGTCGTCTACCGGGGCATTCTCCATATTTGCAGTGACGCGAGTGGTGCCAATTCCCTCAGTAATCGAACTACCTTCAGTCTTAATTTCCCCAGTTTTGAAATAACTGTAAAGCCCGCTGCCCATCGGGTCTGCCAAGACAATTCTAACAGCAGTATTTTTTTCTTTCAAAAACATTCCTACGCCAGCAAAAGTGCCGCCAGTACCAGTAGCTGTTACCCAAGCATCAATTTTCCCGTTGGTTTGTTCCCAAATTTCCGGGCCCGTTGTCTCGTAATGAGCTCGGCGATTGGCTAAATTGTCAAACTGATTTGCCCAGACTGCATTCTCCATTTCTGAAGCCAATCTTCCCGACAATTTGACATAATTATTCGGGTCTTTGTAAGGAACAGCGGGAACAGTCCGAACTTCAGCGCCCAAGGTTTTCAAAGCATCGATTTTTTCTTGAGATTGGTTATCGGGAATCACAATCAAACATTTGTAACCTTTAGCGTTGCAAATGTGGGCCAAACCGATGCCTGTATTGCCGGCGGTGCCTTCAACAACAGTGCCGCCCGGTTTCAGCAAGCCTTTTTCTTCTGCGTCTTTGATGATGTATAAAGCGGCCCTATCTTTAACGGAACCGCCTGGATTTAGAAACTCTGCTTTGCCGAGAATTTCACAGCCAGTTTCATCGCTGAAGCTGTTTAAGCGAATTAGTGGTGTGTTGCCGATTGTGCCTACAAAGCCATTTTTAATATCCATATTTTTTGCCTGTGTGTATCCTATGATTAATTTTTACAATAAGTTGATATTTATTGCTACCACTTTTACCAAATCCTGCTCATATTGAGTACAAATCCCGGCAAAACGGGGTCGCCGCTGACTGTCGCGGGATTCTCCAAACATTCCTCTGGCCAACCAGGACGGTAAATATAAACTCTGCGATTTTTGCGGTCAATTAACCACCCTAACTGCACTCCGGGTTCTCTCATATATTCTTGCATTTTTTCTTGCAATGGTTTGAGATTGTCAGAAGCAGACCTCAGTTCTACTACAAAATCCGGGCAAATCGGGGCAAACTTTTGCTTTTGTTCTGGTGACAAAGCATTCCATCTTTCAAATTTTATCCAAGCAGCATCCGGCGACTTTTGTGCACCTGTTGACAGAGTAAATCCTGTACTCGAAGTAAACGCTAAACCAGTACCATTTTGTTCTGCCCAAACCCACAGCGGCCCAAATATATTACCTTCTCGGTTTCCCGTCTCCGAACCAGTAGGAGGCATAATTAGCAATTCTCCCGATTTGTTGCGTTCAATGCGTAACTCACTATTAATTTGACAGAACTCGAAAAACTCGTCATCTGTCATTTGCAACTTGGGCGGTATTCGCAACACAATTGTTGATGTCAACATAATTGATTTCCTCGATCTTGGCTCCTATACTCAGCTTACCAAATCCTGCTCATATTGAGTACAAATCCCGGCAAAACGGGGTCGCCGCTGACTGTCGCGGGATTCTCCAAACATTCCTCTGGCCAACCAGGACGGTAAATATAAACTCTGCGATTTTTGCGGTCAATTAACCAGCCTAATTGCACTCCAGGTTCTCTCATATATTCTTGCATTTTTTCTTGCAATGGCTTGAGATTGTCAGAAGCAGACCTCAGTTCTACTACAAAATCCGGGCAAATAGGTGGGAATTTATCTTGCTGTTCTGGTGACAAAGCATTCCACCGTTCCAGTTTAATCCACGAGGTATCTGGAGACTTGTCACCCATTGAAAGCTTAAATCCCGTACTGGAGTCAAAACACATACCGGTTCCATCTTGCCCGGCCCAAATATACAACTCTCCAAAGACGCTACCGCTGCGATTTCCTGTTGTTCCACCAGTAGGGGGCATAATTAGCAATTCTCCCGATTTGTTGCGTTCAATGCGTAATTCACTATTGATTTGACAGAACTCGAAAAACTCCTCGTCTGTCATTTGCAATTTGGGCGGTATTCGCAACACAATTGTTGATGACAGCATTTTGCCTTTCCTCAAATCTAAAGTGTTTACACAAGATTGCACAATTTTTTTTGTAGTGAGGACTTGACTCCTCAAAAACCAGGTTAAGGACTCAAGTCCTAACTACAAGGTGGTTTGACGCGCGAATTATAGAGGTAAGGTGTGCACTGCACACCTTACATAATTAGGTTCTGCGTCCAGGAATGTTAAACCTATTTATTCGGCTGAGGAGTCATCCGCAAATAAGGCTTAATCGGCGTATAACCTTTAGGAAATTTCTCTTCCAACTCTTTCGGGTCGGTAATCGAAGGTACGATTACGCAATCGTCGCCGTCTTTCCAATCAACTGGAGTCGCAACGCTGTAGTTGTCCGTAAGTTGCAAGGAATCAATTACTCGCAAAATTTCATTAAAATTCCGACCAGTGCTCGCCGGATAAGTAATGCTCAAACGCAATTTCTTTTGCGGGTCAATTACAAAAACTGTGCGGATTGTTAAGTTGTTCAGCGAGTTGGGATGGATCATGTCGTAAATGTCGGAGACTTTACGATCGCCATCTGCTAAAATCGGATAATTGAGGGTGACATTTTGAGTTTCCTCAATATCTTTAATCCAGCCCATGTGAGAATCCACATCATCGACGCTGAGGGCAATGGTTTTGACGCCCCGCTTTTCAAATTCAGACTTTAGACGGGCCACTGCACCGAGTTCTGTGGTGCAAACTGGAGTATAGTCTTTCGGGTGAGAAAACAACACGACCCAGCTATCCCCAGCCCAGTCGTAGAAATTGATTTCGCCTTCAGACGAAGCTTGGGTAAAGTTGGGAACTGTATCGCCTAATCGCAGAGTCATAACGGATTTCCTCTAATTTTATTTAAGGACTGTTCCTTATCATGCCATAATTGCCCGGTTTCTCGATCGAGCTGTAAAGGATTCTAAACTTTTTGGTCGATCGATCGGCAATTCCACTACTGTAATGTATGTGTGGCTTATACCGCTAAATTTTCTTCCTATGCTTTACTTTCTGCTGAAGGCAATACAGCCTATTTTAGTCCCGCTGTGTTTTGTGTCCGCCTGGGGTTTAGTTTTTTTGCTTTTTTTGAGTGTCGGGCGTACTGTCACCGACTCCCTGCGTCGAGCTCAGCGGATGCACCAAATCCCTTGTGCTAACTGCGTATTTTTCACCGGCGACTACCACCTCAAGTGTCCCGTTCAGCCTACTATAGCTTTATCTGAAGATGCGATCGACTGTCCTGATTATCGAGGGCATTCGGGAATTTACGGTTAAAAAATCCGGCCGCTGCTTTACATATTTCTTAACATCTCTGGCTCTTTCAATTAAACTTAAGTTGTGGTAAAGAGATTTTCAGGAGAGGGGAAAGAATGCTAATTCAAAAGCTAAATGCCTGCGATGAGTTTATTGCTGGCGACGGTACTCAACTGCGAGAATTATTGCATCCAGACAAACAAGCTGTGGATTTGCGTTACAGTTTAGCCCACGCCGTTTTGCCACCGGGACAAACTTCTGCGCTGCACTCCCTGACGACTTCTGAAGTTTACTACATCCTCAGCGGCGTTGGGGAAATGCACATCGACGACGAAAATCAATTCGTGGAAGCCGGAGATGCAGTTTACATTCCCCCAAACGCCAAGCAGTTTATTTACAACTGTGGCACAGAGCCGCTAATATTTATTTGTATTGTCGATCCCGCGTGGCGAAAGGAAGACGAGACAATTTTCCAGTAATTGTCTAGTTTTTATTCTCGTATACTCGTTACCAGGCTCTGCGCGGTAACGCATATCTAGAGGCTCTGCCTCTACTGAAAAAAACATCACAAGCCGAAAATCTCTTTTAACAACAACAGCACCCAGCCATATGTACCGAGTGATTTCCTCTTTTTTCAACTTCGATGTGGAGTTGCAATAATCCTCGGATTCAGTTGCATTGCTCCCCTCTAATTAGTTGAGGAAGTGTCAGCTTTGTTGGTGAGTGCTGCTATTGGTTTTTGATGAGACAGATGTGAGATTAAACAGCGTTTTTACTCCTTAGATTCTATTGTGAACTTCGCTGTGGTATCTAGAGGTTGTATCTGTCAGAGAAGCTTTTTGTTCGCTTCATATTATTAATTTAGCACCTTCTTCTAGAAGCGCAAGTACCTGCAACTAAACTTTACATTTTTAGAAGTAACCACGGATAATTATGAACTTAAATTAAGCATTGAGCTTTCTAGCTGCTCAGCTAAAATAGTAGAGTTCGGCTGTGCTTGCTGCTGCGAGAAACGGCATAATATTTGTATGAAAACAACCAAACTCATCAAACTGTGCGCCTTATCGCTGAGTATCTTCCTGCTGTGCAGCAGTGCAGTGACAGCGCAAACGACGGCGAACCCTCAACCTGGGCAGACTTACACGAACCAAGAGATTCTACAACAGTTGGTAAAGGCAAAAGTCGTGTATCTGGGAGAAACCCACGATAGCGCGGAAGACCACCAAGCTCAACTAAAGATTGTCCGAGAAATGCAGCGGCAAAATCGGAAAATTGCGATCGCGATGGAAATGTTTCAGCGTCCCTTTCAAAGCGCGATCGACAACTACTTAGCAGGTAAACTGACTGAAGAGCAATTAGTCGAGCAAACAGAGTACGATCGCAGATGGCGCTTTCCCTGGGAATCTTACGCCCCCATTTTGCGGTTTGCCAAAGAAAATCAACTACCCGTCCTCGCCTTAAATACACCATCCGAAGTAACGAGAAAAGTTGCCAGTCAAGGTTTAGAAAGCCTCACTGGAGAGGAAAAAAAGCACATTCCCCCAATATCCGAAATTCGCACCGACAACACCGAATATCGGCAACTGCTGCTAGAAGTTTACCAGCAACACCAAAAGGCAGAACAGGGAAATAGTACGGCTTTTGAAAGATTTTTGCAAGCCCAAGTTTTGTGGGACGAAACTATGGCGGAAAAAATAGCTGAATTTGTCAAAGCAAACCCCGACTATCAAGTTGTGGTGTTGGCGGGGAAAGGACACATTATTTACGGTTACGGCATTCCCAGTCGCGTCGAGAGGCGTTTGGGAGTCGGGAATGTAAAAATGCGATCGGTTTTACTCAATTCCAGTTACAATCCTGCTTTATCGGCAGATAGACCCATTGCTGACTTTGTTTGGAATCACTCCAAATAGTACAATTATACGCGCAAGCAATAATCAGGAAAAAATCAATGACAAACAGACCAAAAATTCTCGCATTTGCCGGAAGTACCCGCGAAGCATCCTATAACAAACTGCTGGTAAAAGTTGCGGCGGCTGGGGCTACGGCGGCGGGCGCAGAAGTTACTTATGTAGATTTGCGCGATTTGCCGATGCCGCTATTTGACGAAGATTTGGAAGCAAAAGAGGGAATGCCAGAAAATGCCCGCAAATTGAAGGAATTGATGATAGGGCATGACGGGTTTTTGATAGCTTCCCCTGAGTATAACAGTTCAATTACCCCTGTGTTGAAAAATGCGATCGATTGGGTATCGCGGCCAGCACCGGGTGAACCGGGGTTGGTGGCATTTACTGGCAAAGTAGCGGTCATTATGAGTGCTTCCCCAGGCGGAATCGGCGGTTTGCGGGGATTGGTTCATTTGCGATCGATCCTGGGGAATATTAACGTATTGGTGCTGCCGGATCAGAAAGCAATTCCCCAAGCTTTTGAAGTATTTAATCCTGACGGTACGATGAAAGATCCCAAACAGCAGGACGCTGTTGAGAATCTCGGTGCTAAGTTGTCTAATGTGCTGTCGAAATTAATCGCCTGAAGCAATAAATTCATTTTGCAGTAGGGACACAGCAATGTTGTGTCCCTAATCCTAGTATCTGTTATCTTGCTGGCTGTATCAAGTGCGATCGCAAACCGCAGACTTTTCCGAGTTTCTTCCAAAGTTTATTTTTGTATCTTCCCACAGGCTAACTCTTCGACCTAGCCAATATACCACTCATCTACTTTTTCGCACACCTCAGTAAATCTATTTACCCTTGTGCCTCTACTTAAAAACGGGTAGAATTTTATTTACGAGAGATAATAAATCGTGGAAAACTTACCACAAATTCTACCAGCACCACATCACCCGATCGACGTAAAACAAAACCACCCGATCGCAGATTGGCAGAAATAGACAAGAGTAGGCATACTTGAACCATCGGTCATCGGTCGGTATATTTCTTCCAAACAGCACGGCAGGCGTGGGAGACTCCTCCGTCACGCCTGCCCTGCCGTTTTATTTAATAATTGTTCGATTTCCTACGGGATAGCTTCGCTGCACCTAAATTACCCCATTTTTCTCTTCTTCCAAGCCTCCACAAACGGCAAAAATACCGACACCAACTCCTGCCGATTCATCACTAAAGTTGGATAACAAATCCTCCCGTAATTCTTCCCCACTTCCAGCGGAAAAATAGCCTGGGATTCCAGCGGTAGCCAAACCGCACCAGCAGCCTTCACAATTACCCAACTCCCCGCAATATCCCAAATTTTCGGAGTCGCTTCCACCCCACCCATAGCCACACCCGAAGCCACAGTCAAAAAATTGTAACTAGCCATACCCAACATCCGAATTTTACTCGGAAGATGAGGCCCGATTCCCACACTCCGGGAACACAAATTAAAAATATGATTTCCGCTCATTTTATCAGCAGTGGGACAAATCGGCCGATTGTTCAAAAATGCACCTTGAGGCATATTTGCCAATACATTGTCGCCCGCCAAATCCCCTGCATAAAAACCGTGAAAAGATTGATTCACCGGCGGCAAATGCACGCAGCCAAAAACCGGAGTTCCGCGATACAATAAACCCAAAGAAATCCCCCAAATCGGAACTCCCCGAGCAAAATTAGTCGTAGCATCCAGAGGATCGACAACCCAACACCATTCCGTATCTGGGAAAACGTGTTCTCCTTCCTCGCTCAAAATTCCGTGACTGGGAAAAGTAGATGCGATCGCACTTCTAATCTCCGCATCCGCCCAATTATCAGACTGCGTAACCAAACTCCCATCATCCTTCTCATTTGCTTGTGCAGAACCAAAATCTTTCAAAAACTGCTGGCCGACTGTCTTGACAGTAGTCTGAGAAAAACTTAAAATAGAATCCCAAAAATCTTTCATTTGCAGTTTTTTTGTATTAAGGACAAAAGCCCTTGATTAACAAGAGAATGAGGACTAAAGCTCTCACTACAAACCTTAGTCTAATTCATTTTCAAGAATAGTGGCGATCGCACTTTTAGCATTATCCTGAAACTCCCCAACATCCACCCTACCCAACAGCCAAACAGCCAGAATCATACCCACCGCCGGCACTGCAAAAACCAACCCGTAAGCTAACATCGGCACCCCAAACAAACTTCTGCCCAAATCCAAAATAGCACCGCCACTAATCGTCGCCACACCACGCGCCATCGCCTGCGACAAACCCCAAGCACCAATAAAAGTCCCAGCAGTTTCCGCAGCAGTCAAATCCAACATCAAACTCAGCGCACCCGTCGTCGTAATTCCCGAAGCTAAACCAAACAACATTAAAGCCTCCTTCAACCAAACCGGATCGCCAGTAAATCCCGATGCAATAATTAAACCAAAACAAACCGCCACCGACAAACAGCCCAACCTAATCGTATTTTGCTTGCCAATTCGCGGAACAATTGAGAAACCAGTGGCACTCAAACCAATCAGCGTACCGATACCGTAAATAACATTCAACCACGTAGTTTCCGAAATCGACATCTTAAAAATTTCCCCGCCGTAAGGTTCCAAAACCGCATCCTGCATAAACAAGCAAATTGTCATAATCAGCAGGAAAGTAAAAAACAAACCAGTTTGGCGGCTAGCAGTCAAAATCCGCAGCGCACTTCCCAGAGTAATTTTATCTTCTCGATTCACTGCGCTCGATCGCACCCCGTAGCGCGAATACTTTTTCTCAACCCCAAAAGTCCCAATCCCCACCAACAGCAAAACAAGCGCCGGCACCTTCACAAACAAACCATTAATCGAAGCCTGCAAAACTTCTCGTGGCACATCCCCGTCAATTTTCTTCAGCAAAATGCTGGTAACAATCCCCGCAATAATAATACCAACCAGCAGCATCGACCACACCACACCCACCAACTTTGATCGATCCTCCTCATCCGAAACATCCACCAACAAAGCAGCAAAAGGAGTCGAACTCGAACAAATAGCAATACCGTAAAGTGCAAAAATCAAACCCAACAAACCCACCCAACCGTAAGTAGCAGTCGTCCATCCCACAGCCTCCAAACTAGCGCCCAAGCGCCACATCACCTGCACCGCCAAAAAAGCAGAAATCACAAACAAAACGCTTCCTACCCATACATAACCCGTGCGGTGATGGCCAAACAAAGGCTTAGCATCAGACATTTGCCCGAACCACACCCTAGCCGGCGCGACAAACTGTTGCATCGCCAGCGTACCAGCCACCACAGTAGCCGGAATCGCCAACTCTTTAATCATCACGCGATTGAGTACCCCCAGGGTCAAAACCGACATCATGCCCAATCCCATCTGAAACAAACCCAACCGGAACATAGTCAGCAGGGTAACTCTCTTGATAGCAGGAGTCGCGGAATCTGTTAATCTTGAATCTGGTAAACGGTCGATCGACATAACTATTCAAATAAACACAGCATTTGAATTTATAGTAACTGAGATATCGCAACCCGCCGCCTTTCCTCCCCCGGCTAGAAGCTCGATCGCGATTATTCGTATAAATTCATATAAAAATAAAGAGAATCAATAACTGTGGATTTACCAACCGTGACAACCATTACCCTAGGACAAAATGGCCCAGCCGTCCTTCCCCTGTGCGTCGGAACTTGGGCTTGGGGCGACAAACTATTTTGGAACTACGGCAGCAACTACGGCGCCGCCGAAGTCGAAGCAGCATTCAAAACATCCTTAGAAAGCGGAGTCAACTTCTTCGACACAGCCGAAGTCTACGGTAACGGCTTGTCAGAAGAATTGCTGGGGCAGTTTCTCAAAAAAACCACCCAGCCCGTTCAAATAGCCACCAAATTCGGCCCCGTACCTTGGCGGATTACAGGAAAATCAGTTTCCGAAGCCTTGAGTGCCAGCTTAAAACGCTTGCAAGTAGAACAAATAACCCTCTACCAAGTGCACTGGCCTTTCACTTTTTTACTCAGTCAAGAAACCCTGATGAACGCCTTAGCCGATGAAGTAAAACAAGGCAGAATTCAAGCAGTAGGAGTCAGCAACTATTCAGTAGAACAGATGCGCCAAGCCCACAAAATACTAGCAGCAAGAGGCGTTCCCCTAGCAACAAATCAAGTCCGTTACTCCTTGCTGTCGCGGCAAGTAGAAAAACAAGGAATTGTGAGTGCAGCCCGCGAATTGGGCGTCACAATTTTAGCTTACAGCCCCTTAGCCCAAGGATTGCTCACCGACAAATACACAGCCCAAGAACCACCTACAGGAGCCCGCAAAATGGACTCCCGCTTCAGCAAAAGCGGCCTCGAAAAAATTGAATTAGTCATGTCTACCCTGCGAAAAATGGGCAGAAAGCGCGATCGCACGCCCGCCCAAGTTGCCCTAAACTGGTTGATATGCCAAAACGGAGTCATCCCCATTCCCGGCGCCAAAACCGCCAAACAAGCCCAAGAAAATGCAGGCGCATTAGGCTGGAATTTGAGCCAAGATGAAGTCAATCAATTAGAATTAATGACACGTCCTTGGCGAGAATAAATTTGTTAAGTGTTGACTGTTGACTGTTGACTGTTCGCTGTTCGCCGTAGGTTGGGTTTTACTTCACTGTACCCAACCTAAAGTTCACTTTCTTCTCCCCTCTTCCCTCTTCCTTCTCCCTCCTTCCCTCTTCCCTCTTCCCTCTTCCTTCTTCCCTCTTCCTTCTTCCTCTTACTATGAAAATATTAACTGACTGGGGCTTCACGCGCGAGGGCTGGCGCAATAACAGCCGCGGCGAATATTTAGTCCTGCTTCAAGGAGGATTGCTCACAGGATTTGTAATCTTACCAGTTTATCAACTGCCAGGATTAAAAATTCAATCAACTCAATTACTTGCTCTTACCTGGATTGTAGCAACTCTTCTCGGCTTAAGCGCCTTAATTTTAATCATCAAAGCATTGATAGACTTAGGAAAAAATCTCACACCTTTACCGTATCCCCGAGAAAACGGAGAATTAGTCCAAACAGGCATTTACGGAATAGTGCGGCATCCATTATACAGTGGTTTAATTTTAGCCGCTCTCGGGTGGACACTTTTTCAAATGAGCATATCCCATTTAATAGCCAGCGCAATATTAATAATATTTTTCGACATCAAAGCCAGCCGCGAAGAAGCCTGGTTAACCGCAAAATATCCAGACTATTCAGAATACAGCCAGCGAGTCAAAAAACTAATTCCCGGAATCTATTAACAGATCCCCTCTGCATCTGCGTTAATCTGCTTCAATCTGCGGTTAAAAAAATGAATTATAACAAAAACCTACAACTTAAACTGCTAGCATTAACACTATTTTTATGCTTATCACAACAATTAACGGCGTGCAGCTTTCTCACAAAACCCTTTCAGCTTCCCGCCTCAGCCAAACAAGAACCCTGGCCAATTCAAACAGGCCTCCGAGCAGCCATTGTCCGCGACAACATACCAACAGTCAACCGCGTTGTTTTAGTACCAGACGAAGCCACATTCTTAGCAGCAATCCAAAAATGGAATCTCAAAGGAAACTGGCCTATTCTCATCGAAGACAAAAAATATGCGCCCCTCTTTTTGCAGCGCTTTCAACCCGAAGAAATAGTCCGTTTGCCAAGCATCAAACAGCAACTGCCAAAAAATCAAAAACTCCAGCAATTAATGCTGAACGCAGCAGCAGCAGCCTGGAATGCCACCGATACTCAAACCTTAAAGGCCAAATGGACTAAACTCGGCTGGGAACCCCCAGGAGTAGTAATCACATCAGAAAACGACCCGGCACGTTCTGCAGCAGTTGCCTTAGCAGCCGCTCACGGTCAACCTTTAGTCTTTCTAGAAGGCAACTTCGGAAAACCCAACGATACCCTCAATAACACACAGTGGAAAACTCTGCAACTAGCAGTGACAAAAGCCGTCGAATCAACCGGATATTTTTACTCTCAACTCGCAGACCCGATCGACACAATCACTATTGTACGCCAACTAGCAGTCAAATATCAATCTCCTGAAAAACCAGACGAACAACTAGCCGTTACCGACGGTTTGGGACGACACCCCAACGGCGAACGCTGGGCGGCTGCAGGCTGGATTTACGGTTCCGAGGTACGATCGATCTATCAAGCCATGTGTGCCATATTTCTAGACAGCCAAACAGCCATGCTTTATGACAGTTACCCCAAGGAAGGAAATTGGGGAAAATATGAAATGGAGGAAGCAGCTAGCGGACTAAAAACCATAGGTTTGAATGTTGAATTAGTGCAGAAACCAGAATCGAGCCTGGAAAAGTGGCGGAGTTTAGCCTCAAAACCGTGGACATTTGACTTAATATTAATGAATTCCAAAGGCTATCCAAAATCATTCCAAGTCGGCAACGGCGACGCTTCAGTTGAAGACCTACCAAAACTTCAATTTCCCGCAGCAATCCACATGATCCACAGTTGGTCAGCAGCAGCGCCAGATGACAAAAACACCGTGGCCGGGAGGTGGCTAGAAAATGGTGCTTACGCATATATTGGCAGCGTGAACGAACCTTTTTTATCGGCATTTATCCCACCTAAATTAATGGTCGATCGCCTGAAGCGAGGAGCACCCTTTTTAATCGCAGCACGCCAGCTAGAATCCCCTCCCTGGAAAGTCGCCACCATCGGCGATCCGCTAATGTCGATCGCCAAACCCCGACCAAGAATCCCGCCCAGTCAACAACCGATGTGATAGTATGCGCGAGTAAGGGATTTAAAATTGGAGATTTGAGATTTGTGGTTCTAGATTTGTGGTTGTAAGGTAAAATCTCCAATCGCCAATTCTTTAATTTGAAAGTTGTTTTTTACTGATTTATATGATATTGCGAGTTCACTGATCCGATCGGCCTAACCACCTCCACGGTAAATATAGTTAGTTAGCATTATCGCCAGAGTATATCTAAGTTTGAATGTAACTGAGCATACAATCACGCCAAATCCGCCGCTCCTCAGAATCAGTCATTCCACCCCAGCAGCCAGCCCCAAAAATTTACCCTAAATTACGCCTTAATTAAGTTGTCAATTCCCCTAAAATCACTCAAAATGAAAATAAGAAATAAATTGTAATATTATATAACTTCTCACCGAAGAATTAACCGCTAAATGAGAGCCATCCCTCCTGTGGATCTGCCGCCACCCGGGCCAACCGCAGCAACTCCCCAAGCCTCCCGACTAAGTCCGCTATTCAACCGCCTGCACCCGAGCCCTGAAACCCTCCTGCTCATCCTCTCCCTAGTCATCGGGGGAGTTACGGGTGCAGGCGTCGTCACCTTTCACTACCTAATCCACTTCATCCACAGCTTGATGCTGGAAGACTTCATGGGGGCGATCGCGTCGAAAGGCTCTTGGACGCTAGCCTGCATTCCCACCCTCGGCGGAGTCATCATCGGGCTGATGCGGTGGCGATTTCGCGACTTTGGCCCGAATATGTCTTCCTTAATTGCCGCCACCCGCGGCCTGCAAGAACTCTCCCCCCTCAAACCCATCACCAAAATGGTGGCAGCCTCAGTTTCCCTCGGCACCGGCGCCTCCCTTGGCCCGGAAGCCCCCAGCGTCGAAATCGGCGCCAACTTCGGAATGCTGCTGGCTCAAGTTTTACAGCTATCCCCAGAACGGCAGCGCTTGCTCCTCGGCGCTGGAGCAGCAGCAGGTTTATCTGCCGGGTTCAACTCTCCCATCGCCGGAGTCTTCTTTGCTTTAGAAGTCGTGCTCGGCAGCACCTTCGCTACTTCGTCAGTCAGCGTAGTCTTGCTCTCCGCCGTAGTTTCCGCGCTCATCGCTCAAATCTGCTTGGGAGCTCAGCCTGCCTTTTCTTTGCCAGTCTACGATGTCCGCAGCCCCCTAGAATTGCCTCTGTACATGGGATTGGGACTTTTAGCTAGCGGAGTGTCTCTAGCCTACACAGAAGCAATTCAATTGGCCGATCGCTGTTTTCAAGGAAAAGTCCGAGGATTTGCTTGGCTCGGACGACTGCCCCGACCGCTTCACCCGATCATCGGCGGGGCCGGAGTCGGCTTAGTCGCCCTGCAATTGCCTCAAATTTTGGGTGTCGGCTACGAAACAGTCCAAGCAATGCTTCAAGATGTTAAATTTTCCTTGCCTTTGCTGCTGCTGCTGCTGTTTGTCAAACTGGCGATGACCGCAATCAGCCTCGGCAGCGGTTTAGTGGGCGGCATCTTCGCTCCGGCGATGTTTTTGGGAGCTTCCCTGGGTTCGGCTTACGGCCTCTTTTTGGAAATGCTGCCGGCAATGAGCGATCGAGTCGCCGGTCCTGCCGCCTACGCAATGGTGGGAATGGCCGCCGTCCTCGCCGGCAGCGCCAGAGCACCGCTGACAGCCATCCTGTTGATGTTTGAATTAACCCGCGATTATCGAATTGTCTTGCCTTTGATGGCAGCAGTCGGATTGAGCGTTTGGCTGGTAGAGTGGGTCAACCGCCGATCGACAGCCCACAGCCTCAACCTTCAGCAAATGGGCGTAGACGTGGCTCTCAATACACCGATCAAAGCCAGAGAACAGTTGCAGGATTGGGAAGATGTTCTGGGCGATCGCATCGTCACAGAACTGATTTCTTGCCAAATTCCCATTGAGGGCGAACACAGTATCGATCGACCAGCACCCACCGACGCCCCAGTCCTAGCCCTAGCCAACTCACAATCCTCAGAAAAAGTCAACCCCAATAAAGAATAAAAAACCGCGTGACAGCAGAAACAGACGAAGAACGGGAGAATTTAGAATTCTTCCCTCCTCCCTCTGCGTTCTCTGCGTCCTCTGCAGTTAATTCCTCTTCCTTCAGATTTCAGCTAAAATAACCAAATATTATTAACAATAGGCAGAGAGGGGCTTCGGTGGCAGGAAACGAGGCAACTGCAAAAAACAAAAGTCAAAAAATACCCGGAAAAACCCCCTTGGGCTCCACTCATTACAGCTTGTTAGGGCTGCATCCTTCCGCATCGCCGATCGAAATTCGGCGATCGTACCGGGAACTGAGCAAACTCTACCATCCCGATACCACCGAGCTGCCACCTGCAGTCGCCACCGCCAAATTTCAGCAGCTCAACAACGCCTACGCCACCCTCAGCAACCCAGAACGTCGCCTCGCCTACGACCTCAAAATAGGCTATTCTCGCGTGAACGTGATTCAGCCGCCGCCCAGTTTCAATACTCCGGTTTCGGGATCGGGCAAAAAAACTTCCAACTCCGCTTACCTAGACCCCACGGATCGACCTCTTTCCCCCGGAGAAATGTTCGCCCTGTTTATCATGGGAGCTAGCTTAATCGGATGTTTGTTACTGGCGATCGCGATCGGCTTAATTCGTGGCAATTAAAGCCTCAAATCCCAAATCTCCAATCTAAAATCGGAAATCCTCAATCCGAAATCCCCAATCTAAAATCTAAAATCTAAAATCTAAAATCGTATGACTCTTCCTTCCGCTGACACTCCTTTGTACAACCATCCACTCCCGGAAATCGAGCAGTGGCTAAAAAGCCGCGGCTGCCAGCAAGATCGGCGAGAACTCCACTGCTGGCAGATCGAGCAACTTACATGGAAAGCAGAACTCTCCCTCGATATCGACCAACTCACCGTCCGCTACATCGATGCTGGAGCCGACGGCCAAGACATTCAGCGAGCATTCAAATACTCCCTCTCACGTCAGGACATTGAAGCGGCCGTTTTCTCCGGCCCCTAATTAGATTTTAGATTTTAGATTTTAGATTTTAGATTTGTCCTCCAATCTAAAATCTAAAATCGTTATGTTGAGCAGGAGATGAGTGAAATTGGTATGAGATTTTAGATGGGGAATCCAGGTAAGAAGCATCAACCGTGCAAGCATTTACATGAGATTGCGATCGTCCCGCTCGCTGTATTGTGCTGTGCAGGACGATCGCACGTGGCGTAAAAACGTTTTTTACTTTCATGGAGATACTCGGTCACAATCGACACCTACTTAGAAACTGAAAAATCCACCAAAAAATCTAAAATCTAAAATCCAAAATCCAAAATCGTTAGACTTTGCCAAATCGGCGACTGCGCTTCTGATAATCAGACAAAGCGCGGTGAAACTCCGATCGATCAAAATCCGGCCACAGCGTCTCAGTAATGTAAATTTCCGAATAAGCCATTTGCCATAGTAGAAAATTGCTCAACCGCATTTCCCCACTCGTCCGGATCAGCAAATCCGGGTCACAAACATCAGCAGTATACAAATAGCGTTTAAATAAAACCTCATCAATCTCCTCCGGCTGCAACTTGCCCTCTTTCACCTGAGTGGCGATCGCCCGACAAGCTTGTACAATCTCCTGACGCCCCCCGTAATTCGTCGCCACCGTAAACAAAATCCCCTGATTGTGCTGAGTGGCCGTCACAGAACGCTCGATTTCCGCCTGCAAAGACTTCGGCAAAGCCTGCAAATTCCCCATAAATTGAATTTGCACGTCCTCGTCCACCATCTCCCGCAATTCTTGCCGCAGCTTACCCTCAAACAAACTCATTAAAAAATCCACCTCTCCAGCCGGCCGCCCCCAATTCTCCGTCGAAAAAGCATAGGCAGTTAAAGCTGGAATCCCCCAATCTTTGCAGCAGCGCAGCAGTTCCTTCAGAGTGCTAGCTCCTCGGCGGTGTCCCGCAATCCGCGGCAACCCCTTCTTCTTAGCCCAGCGCCCGTTCCCATCCATAATCACTGCTATGTGCTTAGGCAGTAGTTCTTGTTGCAGATCCTCCGGCAACTTTTCCAAGCAAATTCCTTGACTCATGGTTTCTCCCGATTACCCGACTAACGGCGCAGTATCCGTTTTAATAGCGTCACTCCCTTCAATCCTATCTGGCGTCCGAGATTGCCGATCGGAATTGGAGGCACAGCTCTTTCTCCCTCGGACGGAAACAGCTTTGCTTCCAGCAATTCCTTAAGTTTGTTGCTAGTCAAAGGTCGATTTAAACTTCCCATCTGGGCTAAAGAAATAGAACCCGTTTCCTCGGACACCACCACGCACACGCAAGCTTGCACCCGTTCCGTAATCCCCATTGCCGCCCGGTGGCGGGTTCCCAACTGCCGCGACGCAGTGCGATCGGACAAAGGCAAAATTACCCCCGCCGACACGATCCGCGAACCTCGAATCAAAACAGCTCCGTCATGCAGCAAAGTTTGCGGCTGAAAGATTGTCTGCAACAATTCTTTAGAAACTTCAGCATTTAGCTTTAGTCCCGGCACCGAAAAATCTCGATCGTCGATCGGAGAATCTGTTTCTATAATTAGTAAAGCGCCCGTGCGGTTTTGCGAAAGTTCTTTTACTGCGTCCACAATTTCATCTATTACGCTGTCCGGTTCGGGTTTTTGTCGGCGATCGCGTCCAAACAATTGCCGAAATTCCCCCCGACCCAATTGTTCCAGAAATCGGCGAAACTCCGACTGCAATATTACCGCCATTGCCACAGCAGAACCCGTCACCAAGCTGTTGAGGGCAACGTGCAACAGCCTCAATCCAGCCCAGTTGCTCACCGCCGCCGCCAGCATCAAAATAATAAATCCCCGTACCATCCACAGCGTTCTGCGCTCGCCAACAATGACGAGCACCAAATACGCAAGGGCAAAAACCAGTCCAATATCGATCCCTTGAATCAATAAGGACTGAACCAGGGCCAAGTCAAAGCCAGATTGTTGATTGTTCATGGTTCATCGAACGCTACCGCCTGTGAACCGCGAACCGTGATGCACTCGAACCCATGAACCATGAACAGTTGTTATAAGGAATATGCTGAAAATCCCCGTGTTTTTAGACCGGGGAGTGTCAATCCAATCGCGTGACTGAACAAGGCAAAAGTTAAAAGTGAAAAGGCAATCATCACTAAGTAAACATGGATTGTCTTTCTTTTAACTTTTAACTTTTAACTTCTAAGTTTTTACTTTTGAGCTCCGAGTCGTTCAGGAAGGCGGTCAAGCCTCAGCAAATCCTGGTAAGTTTCCCGCTGTATAATCGTGTTAACTTCCCCATTTCTAACTAAAACCGCTGCCGGTCGGGGCACTCGGTTGTAGTTAGAAGCCATGCTGTAATTGTATGCCCCTGTAGCCGGAACGGCGAGGACATCTCCTGCCTGACACTCTGGCAATTTGGCATCTTTAATCAGAACATCGCCTGATTCGCAGTGTTTCCCAGCAATTGTCACTGTTTCCGTTAAGGGAGCAGACATTTTGCCGGCTGCGAGGATTCGATAAACTGATTGATAGGTAATAGGACGCGGATTGTCCGACATCCCGCCATCGACAGCTATATACGTCCGCATTTCCGGAATGACTTTTTTAGAGCCAACGGTGTAAGCTGTAACGCAAGCTGTACCGACGAGCGATCGACCCGGTTCGCAAAGCAATTTAGGCAAGGGCAATTGCTGCCGCTCGCAAGCTGCTACAACTGCGGAGCAAATTGTACGAGCCCAATCTTCAATGCTAGGAGGATCGTCCGCTTCAGTATAGCGAATGCCCAACCCACCGCCAATATTAATTTCTGTTGCTGGCAAACCATAACTTTGTGCTTTAGTCAAGGCCTGAATTATGACTTCAGCTAAATCGTCATGGGGTTGCAGTTCAAAAATCTGAGAGCCGATGTGAGCGTGCACTCCGACGCAAAATAACGACGGCTGTTGGCTGATGAAGGTAAATACTCGATCGAGCGAGTTGGGATCGAAGCCAAATTTACTGTCGATTTGACCCGTCTGAATGTACTCGTGGGTGTGACACTCAATTCCAGGAGTAAACCGCACCATAACTCGTGTCGGTCCACCTGTGAGGCTGCTGACACCCAATTTTCCCAACTCTGCTAAAGTCTCTAAATCCCGCCAATTGTCGGCAACGGTAATGCAGCCGTTTTCGACAGCTAGCTGTAGTTCCTCGCGAGACTTGTTGTTACCGTGGAAGTAGATTTTGTCGGGGTTGACGCCGGCTTGCAGTGCAGTGTGGATTTCTCCGGCGGATACGACATCTATGCCTAAGCCTTCGGAAGCTGCGATCGCGCAAACTGCCAAACAACTCCAAGCTTTAGAAGCATAGAGCACTTGAGATTCGCCCGGATAGTAACGCTTAAAAGCATCCCGGTACTGGGTGCAAGCCGCGCGCAGCGTTTCTTCGTCTAAAATATACAACGGCGAGCCAAATTGCTCCACCAAAGCTGTCACCTCGCAGCCTCCGATTTCCAACCGATCGCTGCTGTTAACACTGGCTGTCAGCGGTAACAGTTCTTGATTGGGCGATCGATTCTGCAGGGTCGGCTTCGACTCAGACAGATACTTAAGTCCCGATTCGACCCCGAAAGATTGAGTTGATACCATCGCGCAATAACTATCCTAGGTTATTAGTCAGCAGTCATTAATCAGCAGTCAGCAGTCGGCAGTCATTAATCAGCAGTCATTGGTCGTTGGCAGTAGACTAATGTCTGGAGACTTGTGAGTTATGACTCAAAACTAGCAACAAACAGCTAATCGCTACTGTGTTTTCCAGTGTACAATTTACAGCCGTGCGTTTTCTACAAATTAAACATCTCACCGCCGAACACCTCAAAAGTGCAGTCGAACTCGATCGCCTCTGTTTTGGCGGACTGTGGACTTTAGAAGGCTATGGGCGCGAGTTAGGCAGTCCTAACAGCGATTTACTGGGTTTGTGGGCATCGGAAACCGAGGTCGGCGCGTCAGAAGGATTCGACAGCGAACTCGAGTCGATCGAGCCGAACAGCATTCTCAACTCAAAATCGCTCAGTATTGAGAATTCCTCGCCACCAACTCCCAACTCAAAACTTACCCCAACCCTGATCGGTTTGGGTTGCCTGTGGGCAATTTTAGAAGAAGCTCATATTACAATTTTGGCAATTCATCCTAGCTTTCAAGGTCAGGGTTTAGGACAAGCTCTGCTTTGGGATTTACTAAAAAAGGCTCACTATAGACAATTAGAACGGGCAACCTTAGAAGTACGGGAATCTAATTTAGCAGCAGTTTCTCTTTACCAAAAATTTGGATTTAAAGAGGCCGGACGGCGGAAACGATACTACGAAGATACCGGAGAAGATGCTCTGGTAATGTGGCGCAGCGGCATAGAAAAACCAGAATTTAAGCAATATTTGGCGGTTGAGAAAGTGCAAATTTGCGCTCGGCTGCATCAGAAAAGCTGGCATTTGGCGATCGATAGTTTTGAGTTTTAAATGTAATTTATTGAGTCTTTAACTTGCATTGACCAATAATGGGTTACTCAATATAAATTTAGTTCAAAATCCTCATAGGCAATCAACTTCAGCATGGGAAGAAACCTCTGCCTGCATGATCATACTTACCGCTTTGCTTCGCGCTCGTTTGAACCGTGCTGAGTATAGTCTGAGCCAAACCCCTCGGACTGTAGTAAGACTCACTAATTGATCAGGAGCGATCGCACAACTGAACAACAGGAACAATACCCAAATCTTCAACGAATCGGGGGCAAAATTTTAGATAAAGAAAGCCCAGCTCGCTCTCGCCCTCCCAAACCAACAGATTCTTGAGATGGACAACAGCTTAAGGGTGAGTTTAGGGGATCGATCGTGAATCTAACTAATAAGTTTTGTACAAAACCTGGCCTGTCACTTGGAGAAATATCCATTTTGCGCCTGCATGACAGCCAAAAAGATTATGCTAGAATCCATCAATACGCAGTCGTAGGTTGGGCACGGGCCGAGAAGAGCAATCTTCTTGCAGTCTAGGGGAGGTTGTAGGTCAGCCACCATTTGGGTCTTCCCAGTTGAAAGCCACCCTGCAACATGAGCCTGGAATCTGCAACCGCAGCCGAGTGCGGCAGATAGGTTGGGAGTGTCGCGCTAGAATAAGCAGTACGAGTTAACACTCGAACACAAACGCTCGTTGTGCGAGCGTGACCTCGAAACGGGCACATAGCAGCAGGTGATGGGAATAAATCATGTTTGAACGCTTCACAGAAAAAGCAATAAAAGTAATCATGTTGGCCCAGGAAGAAGCTCGCCGCCTGGGTCACAACTTCGTAGGGACAGAACAGATCCTCCTGGGTCTGATCGGTGAAGGAACCGGGGTTGCAGCAAAAGTCCTCAAATCAATGGGCGTCAACCTGAAAGACGCGCGCATTGAAGTGGAAAAAATCATCGGGCGCGGTTCCGGCTTCGTAGCAGTCGAAATTCCGTTCACCCCCCGCGCCAAGCGGGTTCTAGAACTATCCCTAGAAGAAGCTCGCCAACTCGGACACAACTACATCGGCACTGAACACCTGCTGCTGGGCCTGATCCGCGAAGGTGAAGGAGTAGCGGCCAGAGTCTTAGAAAACCTGGGAGTAGACTTGTCGAAAGTCCGCACCCAAGTGATTCGGATGCTGGGAGAAACCGCAGAAGTCGCAGCCACTGGCGGCGGCGCTCGCACCAAAACTCCAACTCTCGACGAATTTGGAGCCAACCTCACTCAAATGGCGGTCGATGGCAAACTAGACCCAGTAGTCGGACGCCAAAAAGAAATCGAACGGGTAATTCAAATCCTGGGTCGCCGCACCAAAAATAATCCGGTGCTGATTGGCGAACCGGGAGTTGGTAAAACTGCGATCGCCGAAGGCCTGGCCCAACGCATCGCTAACAACGACATCCCAGACATCCTCGAAGAAAAGCGCGTCGTTACCCTCGACATCGGCTTGCTGGTTGCCGGGACGAAATACCGGGGCGAATTTGAAGAACGCCTCAAAAAAATCATGGACGAAATCCGCACGGCGGGTAACGTGATTTTGGTGATTGACGAAGTGCACACTTTGATCGGTGCAGGTGCGGCTGAAGGGGCGATCGACGCCGCCAACATTCTCAAGCCGGCTTTGGCTAGAGGCGAGCTCCAGTGCATCGGTGCTACGACCCTCGACGAGTACCGCAAGCACATCGAGCGCGATGCAGCCCTAGAGCGGCGCTTCCAGCCCGTCATGGTCGGCGAACCCACCGTTGACGAGACGATCGAGATTCTCTTCGGTCTGCGAGAACGCTACGAACAGCACCACAAGCTGAAAATCTTGGATACAGCCCTCGAAGCGGCAGCCAAACTCTCTCACCGATACATCTCAGATCGCTTCCTCCCAGACAAAGCAATTGACTTGGTAGACGAAGCTGGTTCTAGAGTTCGCTTGATCAACTCCCAACTGCCCCCCGCAGCCAAAGAACTTGACAAAGAACTCCGCCAAGTCCTGAAAGATAAAGACGAAGCGGTGCGTTCTCAAGACTTTGACAAAGCCGGCGAATTGCGCGATCGAGAAATGACCATCAAAGCCGAAATTCGCGCTATTTCCCAAGCCAAAAAAACCGACTCGGCCCGCACCGGCGAAACCGACCCATCGCCAGTAGTCACCGAAGAAGATATCGCTCAAATCGTGGCAAGCTGGACGGGCGTCCCGGTCAACAAACTGACCGAATCCGAATCCGAAAAGCTGCTGCACATGGAAGATACCTTGCACCAGCGCTTGATCGGACAGGAAGAAGCAGTGAAAGCCGTTTCCCGCGCCATCCGCCGCGCTCGCGTCGGCTTGAAAAATCCCAATCGCCCGATCGCCAGTTTCATCTTCTCCGGGCCCACAGGCGTCGGCAAAACCGAACTCACCAAAGCCCTAGCCGGCTACTTCTTCGGTTCCGAAGACGCGATGATTCGGTTGGATATGTCGGAGTACATGGAACGGCACACCGTCTCCAAACTCATCGGTTCTCCTCCGGGCTACGTCGGCTACAACGAAGGCGGCCAACTCACAGAAGCAGTCCGCCGCCGTCCTTACACCGTCGTGCTGTTCGACGAAATCGAAAAAGCCCACCCCGATGTCTTCAATATGCTTTTGCAAATATTGGAAGACGGCCGCTTAACAGATGCCAAAGGTCGCACCGTGGACTTCAAAAACACGCTGCTGATCATGACCTCAAACATCGGTTCTAAGGTGATTGAAAAAGGCGGCGGCGGCCTCGGTTTCGAGTTCAGCGACAACCAAGCCGATGCTAATTACAACCGCATTCGTTCTTTGGTTAACGAAGAACTCAAAAACTACTTCCGCCCCGAATTCCTCAACCGACTCGACGAAATTATCGTCTTCCGCCAGTTGAACAAGGAAGAAGTCAAGGAAATCGCGGTCATCATGCTCAAAGAAGTGTTCGGTCGTTTGACAGAACAGGGAATCACCCTGGAAGTGACCGAAAAATTCAAAGAACGGCTGGTAGAAGAAGGCTACAACCCCAGCTACGGAGCCCGACCCCTGCGCCGCGCCATCATGCGCTTGCTGGAAGACAGCTTGGCTGAGGAAATCCTTTCTGGCCGCATCAAAGACGGTGACACCGCTGTTGTGGATGTGGGCGAGGACGGAATTGTTAAGGTGCTGCAAGGTCAAAAGCGGGAATTGCTGCCCCAAGGCGCTGAGTAAGTTTGAGTAAGTGCGATCGCGAGTTAAGTTTGGAAATAACCAATCTCGTAATCGCAAACAACTCAAAATCCTCAAATAAAAAAGGTAGAGAATTTAAATTCTCTGCCTTTTTTATGAGTTAATATCAAGAGGAGAGTTATGGCATAAATCTTTGATTGATAGGGAAACCGCAGATGCAACGCAGATGCTTTTCAAGATTGTTTGCGAATGCCTGCACTTCACGTCTAGTAATTAACAGCGACATACTTCAATGGTAAGCTGGACAGCATTTAAATTGTATATTTTGGGCGGGTTCGCGTGCCCAGCTCGCTCATGGTTGGATTATTTCTTGAGATGCAATTTAAATGCTGAGCGAGCTTAATCAGATAATTAGTGGCAACTATATAGCGAGGACTTTCATGACATCTGAAAAAAAGAATTTGGGTACACAAGTAGCAGAAAATCCGCCTGAAAGCTGGTGGCAGAAAGCGTGGAAGTCGCAGCGAGAAAATCTTCAGATAGTGATTATTGCTTTGAGTTTAGCAATAGTGATTCGAGCCTTGGTCGCCGAACCGCGCTACATACCCTCAGATTCTATGGTACCCACTTTGCACGTGGGCGATCGGGTCGTCGTCGAAAAAATCTCTTACTACCTCGAACCTCCCAAAACTGGCGACATCGTAGTATTTGCCCCGCCCGAAAAGTTGCAAGAACAAGGCTTTACCCAAGACCAAGCATTCATCAAGCGGGTAATTGGCTTGCCGGGTCAAACCGTCGCCGTTAAAAAAGGTTTAGTTTATCTCAACGATAAACCCCTCGACGAAAAATATATTGCCGAACCCCCTAAATACCAGTGGGGGCCTTATCGCGTCCCAGAAAATGAATACTTTGTGATGGGAGACAACCGCAACAACAGCAACGACTCCAGCAGGTGGGGATTTTTACCTAAGCAGAATATCATCGGCCGCGCTGTAGTGCGGTTTTGGCCTCTAGAACGCATCGGGGAAGTTTAAAGTCAGTTGACTGTTGACAGTTGACTGTTGACAGTTGACTGTTGTCATCGCAAGCCCAATGCCCAATCCCCCATTCCCATGCCTTATCCTGTACGGAAATTTCTACTTATTGTTGCGCCTTAAGGGGTAGGGACTTCCTCCGGCAACTGATAAAATAGTAGAAAAAGCAGCGGGATTTCTCGCCTAGATCAAAATTAGTAGAATATTAAAAAATTAGGAAAGCTATGGGATTTTTTGATTCAGAAATTGTTCAGCAAGAAGCCAAGCTGTTGTTTGAAGACTATCAATCTCTCATCAAACTAGGTGGCAATTACGGCAAATTCGATCGCGAAGGCAAGAAAATGTTCATCGCTCAGATGGAATCGATGATGGAGCGCTACCGTATTTTTATGAAGCGCTTTGAGCTGTCTGAGGACTTCATGGCTCAGATGACTGTAGAGCAGTTAAAAACACAGCTCAATCAATTTGGTATCACGCCCCAGCAGATGTTTGAGCAAATGAACTCAACGCTGGAGCGGATGAAATCTGAGCTGGAAAAACAATCCTAGGGAGCAGAAGGAAGAAGGAAGTTCGGCAACGGATTGTGTAACGGATGTAACGGATGTAACGGATGTCAGGAAGAAGGAAGAAGGAAGATAAAACAACTAAGGGGTAATTTTCAACTACTGCCTACTCCCTACTGCCTACTCACTGATAATTAAGGCCGCTCAAAAGATGAAGCGGGTTTGAAATTTTCTGCGGGAACTCCCTCCAAAGCTTGGCTCATAAAATCGCGCCAAACAGGGGCGACAATAGTACCGCCAGTAGCACCGTAGCTCATCGGTCTGTAATTGTCGTTGCCCATCCAAACAGCCACCGACAACTGCGGCACGTAACCCACAAACCAGATATCCCGTTCTGAGGAAGTTGTACCAGTTTTCCCAGCAGCCGGTCGCCCAAGCTGAGCAGCCCTTGCCGTTCCGCTGCTAATTACCCCTTGTAGAGCGCTATTGACAGATGCCGCAGCCCAGGAATTAAGAACTAATTTGGGTTTTGGCGTATTGTCGAGCAAGACGTTGCCACTGCTGTCAGTGACTTGCACGATAAATGTGGTGTCAGAATGCCAGCCGTTGTTCGCAAAGGTAGCAAAAGCTCCGGCCATTTCTAAAGGAGTGAGGTCAACGGCACCCAAGGGCAAAGAAATCACCGGTTCCATCGGACTTCTGATGCCTAGCACGCGGCAAATCTCAATCACTTTATTCAATCCGACTTCTTGGCCCAGCTTGACGGCGGGAATGTTGAGAGATACTTCCAAAGCTCTGCGGATGCTGACGGCACCGGAGAAGCCGCCACCGTAGTTTTGAGGGTAGTAGTAGCCGTCGCCGTCGCGGTAGCCGACAGGGGAGTCATAGACAACTGAATCCGGGCCGTATTTGCCGCTAGCAAAGGCAGCGTAGTAGATAAAAGGCTTAAAAGAAGATCCGGGCTGGCGGCGTGCTTGAATGGCGCGGTTGAACTGACTTTTTTCGTAATCGACGCCGCCAACCATGGCTTTGACGAAGTGGGTGCGGGGATCGACGGCGGCTAGGGCAATTTGACCTTCCTCGCGATCGTAAAACAGCCCTTGGTAGTAAAGCCGATTGTGCCACGCTTTCACGGTTTCTTCGGCTATGCGCTGCATTTTGAGGTCGATCGTGGTTTGAACGCGCATTCCTCCCTTAACCACGGCATCTCGCCCGAAACGCCTTGTTAGTTCCTGGACTACGGCTTGTGTTACGTAAGGAACTTGAGATCCCCCAAAAGAGGTAATTTTGCCTAGCTTAATTTTTTCCTGGCGGGCAGCAGTCTCTTGGGCCGGCGTAATCCATTTAAGATCCTTCATGCGGCCTAAAACGAGGGTTTGCCGCTCTTTTGCCAACTTGTAATTGACGAAAGGACTGTATTCTTCGGGGGCAGAAATTAAGCCTGCCAGCATCGCTGCTTCCGAAAGAGTCAAATTACTTGCTGATTTGTTGAAATAGCTTCGAGAGGCTGTCTCTACGCCGTACAAGTTGTGCCCTAAGTAGATTTGATTCAGGTATAGTTGCAGAATTTGGTCTTTGTTGAGAATTTGCTCCAAGCGGATAGACATTACCGCTTCAGCTACCTTGCGACTAAATTTTGACTGGGGAGATAGAAACAGGTTCTTGACTAGCTGCATAGTCATAGTGGAGCCGCCTTCAACGGTTCTACCTTTCTCTAGGTTGACTATGAGAGCTCGGGCTATCCCGCCGGGGTTGATGCCTTTGTGGGTGAAGAAGTTGCTATCTTCGATCGCCAGAACAGCTCGTTTCAGGTTCGGGGAGATTTGGTCAAGGGGTACGACATCCCGGTTGGCTTCGTCGTGAATGCTGGCTAGCGGCTTGCCGTTGATGTCGTAAATGTGGGTAGTTTCTGTGGGAGAGTAGGTTTGCAAGATCCGAACATCTGGCAAATTGCGGAAGCTGATCGCTAAGCCAACCAGTCCACCAGCGACTACGGAACTGGCAAGCATTGTCATGCTGAGTATGGTTCCGGCGGTCACTTTACTGACTGACTGAACAAACTCGAATACGGGGGCTGAGTTTTCCGTGTTATTGCGGACTGCGTTGGTTGACACGTGGATTTCACTTCCTCACTCGATTTGGGGTTTAAGACTTTTAATTTTAGATGCGAAACCTAGAGACTGTCAGTCGATTTTAGATGTTAGATTTTAGATTTTAGATTGATTCCACAGATGAATCTGGGAGTTTGAACAAGAGTCTAAAATTTGGGGATCTCCACGACTGTTGTCGGGGGCTGGTATCCGTTTTTGGGCGGGGTCAGCTAATGAAAGCCGGTCAGCTTTGGGATTATAGTAGCTTGATAGTTATGTTTTTATGCGTCAACCAGTGAGTGTAACTAATTCTGCTGCACTTTGGCAAAATAATATGATGGACGATCGCTCCCCGATGATAACTCCTAACCTTTCAGCGCTTTACCGCGGCGTCAGCGAGATTTTTCCTGATCGACCTGATTCTAGCAACCCTGACGAAAATCTGGCCCAATTTATGGCAAAAGTCGATCGACCTTTGCGCGTCAAACTCGGAATTGACGCCACAGGGGCGGACATTCACTTGGGACACAGCATTTGCTTCCGCAAGCTGCGGGCTTTTCAAGATGCTGGTCACACAGCGGTACTGGTCATCGGAGATTTTACCGCAAGAATTGGCGATCCCACAGGTAAGTCGGAGATGCGTAGCCAGTTGACGGCAGAACAAGTGGCGGAAAATGCCAAAACTTATTTAGACCAAGTGCGTCCGATTCTAGATTTTGACACGCCCGGACGTTTGGAAATTCGCTATAACTCCGAGTGGTTGTCAAAATTGGACATGGCGAAGATTTTGGAACTGCTAGGCACGATGACGGTGCAGCAGATGCTCGCTAAAGAGGGATTTGATAACAGGATGCAGCAGGAGAATGCGATTTATCTGCATGAGTTTCTGTACCCACTAATGCAGGGTTACGATTCGGTGGCTTTGGAAGCTGATGTTGAGTTGGGGGGAAGTGACCAAAAGTTTAATATTGCGGTGGGGAGAGATTTGCAGCGGCATTTTGGGATGAAACCGCAGTTTGGTTTGCTGATGCCGATTTTGATCGGGACTGACGGGGTGCAGAAGATGTCGAAGTCTTTGAACAATTATGTGGGTTTGTCGGAAGACCCGCTGACGATGTATTCTAAGTTGGAGAAAATTGCTGATAGTTCGATCGCCCAGTATTTTGAACTATTGACAGATTTGCCACTTGATGAATTGCCAGAAAATCCGCGAGAAAAACAGAAACTTTTGGCTGTGGATGTGGTGCGCCAGTATCGCGGTTCGGAAGCGGCGGATCGCGCACAACAAGATGCAATGGCGCTGGTTAAAGGTGCTGCTGGACAAGCTGATGCAGTGCCCGAGTTTTCTTTGGCAAATGTCCAGTTTCCGGCTAAGTTGTTTTATATTCTGAGTGCTAGCGGGCTTTGTAAAAGCAGCGGCGATGCGCGGAAGTTGATGCAGGGCGGCGGGGTGAAGTTGGAGGGCGATCGAGTTTCTGATGTTAATATTGCTTTTGAATCACCTGCTGATTTATGCGGTAAGGTTTTGCAGGTTGGGAAGAATAAGTTTGTGCGATTGGTGTCTTGAATCTCTTTTTTAACCGCAGATGAATACTGAAGATGAACGCTGATGAACGCTGATAATCGAATTATTGTTGCTTTGGATGTTTCCAGTCAAGAAGAGGCGATCGCACTTCTGGACAAACTGCCTGATGTATCTTTCTGGAAAGTCGGTTTGGAACTGTTTGTGAGTTCCGGGCCGGGGATTTTGGAAATTTTAAAACAGCGGGAAAAGCGGATTTTTCTCGATTTGAAGTTTCACGATATCCCGAATACTGTGGCTGGTGCTTGTCGGGCTGCTGCTAAGTATAAGGTGGATTTATTGACGATCCATTCTACTTGTGGTAAAGATGCTTTGAAAGCGGCACATTTGGCTTTGACTGAAGGGGCGGCGGCTGTGGATAAACCGACTCCTAAGTTGATTGCAATTACCCTGTTAACGAGTTTGAATTCGCGACAGTTGGCTTTTGAGTTGAAAATACCTTTGGAGTTGCCAGAATTTGCTTTGCACATGGCATTGTTGGCTAAGGAAACGGGTTTAGCTGGTGCTGTTTGTTCTCCGCAAGAGGTGGAACAGTTAAGAATGAGTTGCGGGGATGATTTTCTGTTAGTTTGTCCCGGTGTGCGTCCGAAATGGGCTGATGGGGGCGATCAAAAACGATCGATGACTCCGAAGGCTGCTTTGAAAGCTGGTGCGGATTATCTGGTGATTGGGCGGCCAATTACTGCTGCGCCCGATCCAGTGGCGGCTTTTACCCGTATTTGTGAAGAGTTGGAGTAACAATAGAAATGTTGTTTTTTACCGCAGATAAAAGCCGATGAACGCCAATAAAATTTTATCTGCGTTTATCTGTGTTTATCTGCTGATATCTGCGGTTGCAACTCCGACTTTGGCAGTTAATTGGGTGACAAATCATACTAACAGTATCAATGCAAGTCGGTATGGTTTGTTAGTGCGATCGCCCTGTCCCGCTGAGTTAGAAACTTTGGTCGAGCGCCTGTTGCAAGATTTGCCGAGTTATGCTAATCGCGTAATTGTGCGATCGCACTTTTCTCCTAATAAAAACACACCGCCCGGTTACGCGCTGCCGCAAATAATTTTAGCCGGCCGGCCGGAGTTTGAACCGTTACCTTTAAATTTTGAAGATGCACTTCCTGACAATGCTAGTCAAGTTTTTATTACTACATTAGAACGGCAGTATCGCGGCGGACAACGAGTTGAAATTCAGCAATATCATTGGTTGTTTTTAACTAAAACTGAGAAGGGGTGGGAATTAGTAAAAATTGTTTCTCGGTTTGGTAATGCGGCGAATATTCGTACTTTATTAAGTCAAGATAGTGCCAGCGAACTTGGTGAGGCTATTCGTTTGTGGTTGCGCGATTGTCATGCAAAAAATAAGTTGTCTCGCAACTAAATTGTATTTTTTGGGCGGGCGAGACGCCCACCCCACATGAAATAATTTTTATTGTGGAACAGGCATCTTGCCTGTTCCGGACAGAAAATAATTTTATTGTGGAACAGGCATCTTGCGGTTGGTTGTGGGTTGGGGTCTAATTAACAGTCTGGATTGGAGCGGCTTCATGTCTTTTGTTAGTTCTAACCCTTGGGTTGGAGTCCCAATGGTTGTAGGACTTATACCTGTGTCATTACTTTTACCTCTTTTTTTAATAACACCTTTTTTTATAATATCTAGTATAATGTCCGCTGTTAATAAATCACGAGGTGGAAATAGATAAGTTGGAAATTCCGAAGATGTTTGACCTTATAAATTAGGAAATACTCAATTCTCAATCAAAGGATAACCCGTCAAAAGTACATTGTGACCTAAGAATTTATCTTCATGGTGCTCAGTATTTCAGAGTTTCCTTGACTCCGAGTTTGCTTGGCTCAAAGATAGAGACCATTCGACAGAACTTATGGAATACTGTGTAATACTCTTCTCCCCTATCAAGATCGTGCCAAAATCTTTGGCTGTGCATTGCTTCTCTTGCATAATAGCCAAATGTGTACAGTGCAATTTCCTTTTTCATTATACCAGACATAATCATAAAGTAAATCTCTTCCAAAAAGCAGATAAATACCTCTTTTTCCTGTTTTGTGACTGATATGCTGCTAGAGCTATCATGCAAAAGCTCACAGACTTTCTGGATTGACTCGTTCTCATCGAATCTTTTGCTCATCTCATGAAACTTCTCATATCTACTTATCCTATTGAGTTCTACGAACTCAAGAATGCCTTTCACAAAAGCTAGGATTCCTATTAGTCCACCAATAGCTTCAATAAAGTTGTTCATGATTATATATCAAGTGGGAAGAGATGATAATTATTCCCTATTATACTGCAATACTCCGGACAGTTTTTGGAACGAGACTACAAGCTTACGCGGGGCAAGGATCATAAAAAAGTCGAATTCAATGTAAGTCAGGCGTGGATCTGACATTGATTTAATTATCCATAGTGGCTCAAAATCAAGCGAGCATAAGCCATTGGGCTATATAAAAACTGTCCCGACTATTGATACTGATGATCGGCAAAAAAGTCATGGTGGGGTTAACCAGTATTTATACTCATCGCAAAAATGACACGCTCCCCATCTTGCGGGCGAGACGCCCAACCCCTACTCCCCACAGAAAATAATTTTACTGTGGAACAGGCATCTTGCCTGTTCCTGACCATTGGTAACAAGTTAAGCTTGTATGGCAGTTGTCAAGGGGGTTTGAGAAGATGTCTCAAAGAAAAATTGGTTCTGA